>NZ_JBFUHM010000003.1:0-176263 GCF_056402395.1 Peribacillus sp. P4_B1 | reverse complement strand
GCTGAAAGTGCAGAAAAGCCGGAAGTCGAAACGGATATAGCGAAGCAAAAGGCGGCGGCAGCGGCCAAGGCGAAGGCTGCAGCATTGGCTCGGAAAAAGGCGAARGCTGAAAGTGCAGAAAAGCCGGAAGTCGAAACGGATATAGCGAAGCAAAAGGCGGCGGCAGCGGCCAAGGCGAAGGCTGCAGCATTGGCTCGGAAAAAGGAATCAAGGGATAATGATGATGATGATTTTGAAAATGCGAAGGCAAAGGCTATTGCAGCTGCCAAAGCGAAAGCCGCTGCTGCTGCGAAGACCAGGACCACTGTAAAGGAAAGCACGGAAGATAACACCCCAGATGAACCTTCCCCAAATCAGGCTAAACTTGATCGAATTGTTCATGCTATTGAAAGGCATGTAGGACAAGAGGCATTAATAGACCACTATATTAATAGACTATCAAAAGATGTACCCACTTTAGTGGCTAATCCGGATACATATTTCTCAATAGCAAAATTTCTGCGAAATGCTGAGCAGCTTAACTTTTCGTATTTATCGGAGCTTCATGGTACGGATTTTGAATCCCATATGGAAATCTATGTGCATTTACATTCATTCAATATGAACCAATCGGTTGCCTTAAAGGTGAAGCTAGATAGGGATTCTCCCATTATTCCATCATTGGTTCCATTATGGTCAGGAGCAAATTGGCCGGAATGTGAGGCGTATGATTTATTAGGTATTAATTTTCAGGAACACCCTGATTTAAAGCGAATTTTACTTGGTGATGATTGGAAAGGGTATCCCCTTAGAAAAGATTATCAGCCTTATGATGTGGAGGTGTAAGCCCAATGTTAAGGACGGAAGAAATGCTTCTCAATGTCGGGCCGCAGCATCCGAGTACACATGGTGTTTTTAGGCTTGTCATCAAGATTGACGGTGAAATTATAAAAGAGGCCACCCCGGTCATTGGGTATTTGCATCGAGGTACGGAGAAACTAGCAGAAAAACTGCAATATACACAAATAATTCCATATACCGACCGGCTCGATTATCTAGCCGCAATGACAAATAATTATGTACTTTGCCATGCTGTTGAAACAATGATGGGAGTGGATATCCCCGAAAGGGCAGAATATTTGCGTGTTATCGCGATGGAATTGGGCAGAGTTGCAAGCCACCTTGTCTGGTGGGGTACATACCTGCTTGATATAGGTGCGACGAGCCCTTTCTTATACGCTTTTCGAGAACGTGAAATGATCGTTAACTTATTGACTGAATTGTCAGGGGCACGACTCACATTCAATTATATGCGTGTTGGAGGTGTGAAATGGGATGCTCCTGACGACTGGATTGTGAAGGTGGCCGAGTTTGTACCTTATATGAGGGAGCAGCTTATCGGTTACCATGAGCTTGTAACAGGGAATGAAATCTTTGTGAATCGAGTTAAAGGGGTGGGCATCTATACGAAAGAAGAAGCGCTGCAGTATTCACTTAGCGGTGCTAACTTAAGGTGTACGGGTGTGAAATGGGATTTGCGAAAGAATGAACCATATTCCATTTACGACAGGTTCACCTTTGATGTTCCTACACGGGAAGAGGGTGATGCTTTTTCACGCTATCACTGTAGAATGGAAGAAATCGAAGAATCACTGAAAATCATCGAGCAGGCGGTTGAGCAATTTCCAGAAGGGCCGGTCCTTGCTAAGGTCCCGAAAATAATAAAGGTTCCTAAGGGTGAAGCGTTTGTCCGGATTGAATCACCAAGAGGGGAAATCGGCTGTTATATCGCGAGTGAAGGCAAAAAGGAGCCATATCGTTTGAAATTTCGAAGACCTTCATTTTATAATCTGCAAATTCTTCCGAAATTATTGGAAGGGGAAAATATGGCGAACTTGATAACGATATTAGGGGCTATCGATATCGTTTTAGGGGAGGTGGATGGATAAATGATCAAGGATTTGCTCCACTCCACTCCAAGCCTACTGAATTTTGGCATATTTTTTGGTTTGGCAGTCCTGCTGTTATTTGTTGTATTAGGGTTTGTAACATATGGAATCCTATCAGAGCGGAAAATCATGGGGTTCATGCAGCTGCGTGTCGGCCCCAACCAAATTGGGGGTAAATGGGGGCTCTTGCAGACCGTTGCAGATGTTTTGAAACTTCTGATCAAGGAAGATACTATACCAAAAAAAGCCGATAAGCCGCTATATATATTAGCTCCAGTGATTGCTTTTGCTCCGGCTTTCATGGTCCTGGCCACCTTGCCGTTCACCGATGCCTTCCAATTTGCTGATATAGGTGTCGGACTGCTTTATTATATCGCCATTTCCGGCATATCGACAATCGGCATCGTCACTGCAGGTTGGGCATCCAATAATAAATATTCTTTGATTGGCGGAATGAGGGCAGCCGCTCAAATGATATCTTATGAGATTCCGTTGGTGATGTCGCTAGTGGGAATAGTCCTCTTAACAGGTAGTTTAAATTTGAATGAAATAGTCGCAGCCCAGGAGAAGGTTTGGTTCATTTTTCTTCAGCCGCTTGCGTTCATCGTGTTTTTTATTGCATCGGTTGCCGAGCTGAACAGGGTTCCTTTTGACCTTCCGGAAGCGGAGTCCGAGCTTGTTGCAGGCTATCATGTTGAATACTCTGGATTTCGCTGGGCCTTCTTTATGTTATCCGAATATGTGTATATGTTTGCAATGGCTACACTAACCACTGTATTATTTTTAGGGGGATGGAATTCTATTCCGTTTTTGGATTTTATTCCGGCAGCCATCTGGTTCGGTCTGAAGTTTAGTGCTGTTTTCTATGTATTGGTCTGGATCCGTGTAACTTTTCCTCGTATAAGGGCAGATCAATTGATGGAATTCGGATGGAAAGTGCTGCTTCCGGTTGCATTAGCAAATATATTTTTGACGGCAATTATAAAAGAATTAATTAAACTTTTTTAAAAACTTGAGCTGGTCAGAAAGCGAGGGATTTATATGCTTGGTTTAGCAAAAGGTTTGACCTATACATTAAAGAACTTGACGAGGAAAAAAGTGACCTATGACTACCCGAATGAGCCGCTGCCGCTCCCTGACCGATTCCGAGGAATCCAAAAATTTTATCCTGAAAAGTGTATTGTATGTAATCAATGCGTGACGATTTGTCCAACCGATTGTATTCAATTAACTGGTAAAAAACATCCGGACCAGTCGAAAAAAGGTAAAATCATTGATACGTATGACATTAATTTCGAAATTTGCATTTTGTGTGATTTATGTACGGAGGTCTGCCCTACAGAAGCAATCGTGATGACGAATCAATTTGAGCTGGCGGAGTATAGCCGTGAACATTTATTTAAAAATCTGGAGTGGCTGGATGAAAATGATGAGAATATCCGGAAGGTGAATAAAGTATGAGTTTGTCCGGTGAATTAATTGCCTTTTTTGGTTTGGCACTCGTCGCCATTTTAGGCGGGGTACTGCTAATTACCTTAACTAAAGTAGTGCACATGGTAATTGCACTCGTTTTTACTTTCTTGAGCATTGCTGGCATATATATGGTACTTTCGGCCGAGTTCGTCGCCATTGTCCAAATCCTTATATATTCCGGGGCAATTACGATCGTGATGTTATTTGGAATTATGCTCACGAAACACCAAGAAAGTGATGAACCCGCAAAAGGGGGTTGGGGGAAATTCTCCTTGCTGGCAGCGATTGCTGGATTTGCCGTGGCGGTTTATCTAGGGATTTATAATCTGGATATATCTGTACAGCCTACCGCCTTGCATGAGGAAAATACAAAACAAATAGGAATCGAACTTTTTTCAAAATATGTGATTCCATTTGAAGTAATGTCGGTACTCCTGCTTGTTGCTTTAGTCGGCGCCATCGTATTGGCTAAAAAGGATGATGAGGAGGGAGATCAATCATGACGGGAGTTCCCTTGTCGGCCTATCTTGTATTGGCACTCGTTTTATTTTGTATAGGGCTATATGGCGCTTTGACGAAAAGAAATGCGGTCATTGTATTGATTTCAATCGAACTGATGCTGAACGCTGCGAATATTAACTTAATTGCCTTCAGTAAATTCGGGGTAACGCCATCCATTACGGGTCAAGTGTTTTCATTATTCACGATTACAATCGCTGCAGCCGAGGCAGCTGTAGGGCTCGCTATTTTAATGTCCCTTTATCGCAACCGGAAGACGGTCAATGTCGATGAAATGGATATCATGAAGCATTGAAGGTTTATATAAATGAAGAAGGGGATTTGATACGATGATGGAGAACGCTTGGCTCATACCGATCTTTCCACTCGTCACGTTTCTGGTTCTGCTTCTATCAGGTGGGCGGTTGAGGGAACGAGGGGCTCATATAGGAATTATATGTACTTTGGCTTCGTTTGTTTTATCTTTGCTTGCCTTGATAGAACGGTTTAAAGAACCTACTTATAAAATATCGATTGATTGGCTTTCCTTCGGAAGGACGCAACTTACAGCGGGATTTGAAATCAATCAGCTTAATGCCTTGATGCTTGTGATCGTTTCCCTTGTCAGCCTGCTTGTTCAGATATATTCGAAGGGGTATATGAAGGGTGAAGTGCGATTCTCCATTTTTTATGCTTACCTGGGCTTCTTCACCTTTGCCATGCTTGGGCTTGTCATGGCACCTAATTTATTACAACTATATTTCTTTTGGGAATTGGTCGGGGTGGGGTCTTTCCTGCTTATTGGGTTTTACTTTTATAAAGAGGAAGCTAAGAATGCAGCAAAGAAGGCATTCATCATGACAAGGATTGGGGATGTAGGGCTCTTAATCGGTATTATTCTACTATTCTGGGAAACAGGCAGCTTTGAATATGGGGAGATCTTTCAAGCCGTTCAATCGGACGTTATATCAAATGGAAGGTTGACCTTGATCGCTATTTTGATTTTTATCGGTGCAGTTGGGAAGTCGGGACAATTTCCACTGCACACATGGCTTCCGGATGCAATGGAGGGACCGACTCCGGTTTCCGCATTGATTCACGCAGCAACTATGGTTGCTGCAGGGGTTTATCTGGTGGCGACCATGTTTCCGTTATTCCTGGCTAGTTTTGCTGCGATGCAGGTCGTAGCAATAACAGGTGGATTTACAGCCATCTTTGCCGCAAGCATTGCTATAGTGCAAAAGGATGTTAAGCGCGTATTGGCCTATTCGACAATCTCTCAGCTTGGTTTTATGATGCTTGCTTTGGGTACTGCTGGATATGTGGCGGGAGTGTTTCATTTAATGACCCATGCCTTTTTTAAAGCATTGCTGTTTTTGGCAGCAGGCAGTGTTATTCATGCTATACATACACAGGATTTGGAAAAGATGGGCGGATTATGGGGTAAATTGAATTGGACTGGGCCGCTGTTCTTGACTGGCACTTTGGCAATATCAGGATTCCCCTTGCTCTCGGGTTTCTTCAGTAAAGATGAAATTCTAATGGCAGCCTGGGAGAACGGAAATTATGTTTTGTTTGGACTGGCGGCTATTACCTCCTTTTTAACTGCGTTTTATATGTTCCGGCTGTTTTTCATGATCTTTGCAGGAGATTCACGCAGTCAAGTAAAACAGGTCAAGGAATCACCTTCCATCATGCTACTTCCCATGCTCGTATTGGGATTGCTTGCTGTAATCAGTGGATATATCCAAACACCTTGGTTTGGAGATTTCCTGGGAGAGTGGCTCGTGGAGGGAAATGAAAATCTTCTAGGCGCCAGCCATAGTGAGGGACCTGTTTGGATAATGTTCATGGCCGTTCTTGTATCGCTGGCCGGGATATTCCTTGCTTATACGATTTACGCTAAAAAGAGGTTACATCCAGGCTGGCTTGTTAAGGAAAACTCCGAATTATATAGAATTTTGGAAAATAAGTATTATATTGATGAGATTTATCACTTCACTGTAGGCCATGTAATCAAAGGCTTCAGTATATTCCTATCTTATTTCGAAAGGTTCATTGTCGGTGGCTTGGTATCCACTGTTACAAGTTCAATAGAAGGATTGGGGAAAATAGGGTCTAAACTGCAAACGGGACAGGTACAGCAATATGGAATGATAGCCTTTCTGGGACTTGCGGTACTGTTGGTGATTTTTGCAGTAACTGGGGGGTATCTAAGATGAATGTCTATTTGCTCTCGCTTTTAGTGTTTTCACCTCTGCTGGGCATAGTGATGGTTGCCCTTATGCCGAAAAAAGAGGAAAGGACGATTAAACAATTTGGATTTTTCGGAACACTGCCTCCCCTTTTCCTATCGTTCTTTCTATGTAGCCAATATTATTCGGGTGTGGCCCTATCCTTATTTGACATTAAGTTGAATTGGATAAGATTTGGGAATTTGGAGATGTATGATCCCAAGCTCTTCACGGTTGACTTTGAGTTGGGGCTGGATGGATTAAGTCTTATCTTCATATTACTGACGACAATCATTTCTTCACTGGCCGCAATCGCATCCATTTATATAAAAAAAGGATGGAAAGGTTATTATTTGTTATTTTTAATCTTGGAGATTGGGATGCTTGGTGTCTTCACGGCAGAAAATTTGATCCTTTTTTTCATATTTTTTGAAATGACGCTGATTCCCGCTTTCTTTTTAATTGGTAGATGGGGCTTTCTGGAGAGGGAGAAAGCGTCTTATAGTTTTCTGATTTATAATGGCATTGGTTCGGCGGTTTTATTGGTGGCCATTTTGATTTTGTTTGCCAGGACAGGTACGACCAATATTGCGGCTTTGACACAGATTATGACAATGGGCGGTGTTTCGCTTTTTGCACCAATATCCGGTTCGATGAAGTTTGGTTTATGTCTGGCCTTTCTCGTTGCATTTGCGATAAAGTTGCCCGTATTTCCCTTTCACAGCTGGATGGTGCGCGTCCATGCAGAAGCACCTCCATCCATAGTGATGATTCATGCAGGTGTACTATTGAAAATAGGGGCATATGGAATCATCCGGTTTGGAATGGGGATATTTCCTGAACAATATAAAAGCTTGGCCTTTACCGTTGTCCTATTTGGGGTCCTCAGTTTTTTATATGGTGCATTTTTAGCATTGGTACAAACGGATTTTAAACTTGTTTTAGCATACTCGTCAATCTCACATATGGGAATCGTCATGATGGGGCTGGGAGCCTTGAATGAAGCGGGCATTCAGGGAGCAATTTTTCAAGTCATCTCACATGGTCTTATTGCTGCTTTGTTATTTTTCTTGGTGGCTGTGTTGTATGAGCGGACGGGAACCACCATGCTTCCTAAGCTTGGGGGATTGGCCAAGTCGATGCCGATTTTTTCAGGCTTCATGTTAGCATGCGGGCTGGCCTCACTCGGTTTGCCTGGCATGTCGGGCTTCATCAGCGAATTCATGGTATTTCTTGGCTTGTTCAAGAGTCAGCCATTGCTTGCAGCAATTGGGGTGATCGGGCTGGTATTAACCGCTGTCTATATACTGAGGGCGGTCATGTTGATGACTTTCGGGAAAAATGATAGCTTGGTAGAGAAAGAGAAACGGGACCTTAGAGGCTGGGAGCTTGTACCAGCAACGGTTCTTCTCGGTTTGATAATATCCGTTGGGGTATACCCAAATTTGTTAGGCGGGCCTCTTCAAGGAACGATTAAAGCCATGATGCTAGCTCTAGGGGGGCGATGAAGGATGGAGTGGAACACGATGCTTTCTTATGATTGGGGAGCGATGATGCCGGAATTCATCATCCTTGGAACGGCCATGATCCTTTCGATATTGGATTTATTCTGGCCGAAGCACTTTAATCGGAGAAAACTGGCATGGCTCGCGCTAACCGGAATCATTTTGGCATGTTTGTCACTGATTAGCTTACTATCCTTTGAGACAGTCAGTATCTTATCCGATACGTTTCGTTTAGATTCTTTTGCAAAAGCATTTAAGCTGCTCCTATTATTCGGGGCGGGCCTAATCATCCTTCTGGCTGAAGGCTATGAACCGCAAGAGGGGCTGCGAGAGCATCGGGGGGAATTTTATTATCTGTTCCTGACCGCTTTGCTTGGAGCGATGGTCATGTCCTCAAGCGGGGATTTGATAACACTGTTCGTTGGATTGGAACTTCTTTCACTTTCATCCTATATATTAGTCGGAATGCGTAAACATGATCGGAAGTCTAACGAAGCGTCCATGAAGTATGTGATAAACGGAGGTATTTCCACGGCGATCACTTTATTCGGGATGAGCTATTTATATGGAGTGACTGGTTCTGTCAATCTAGGCGAGATGAGCCGGACGATGGCTGCGATGACGGATGGTCAGCTGCAATATATTATGGGCCTCGCTTTCTTCATGGTATTTGTCGGTTTATCCTTCAAGATAGCTGCTGCCCCATTTCATATGTGGGCACCTGATATATATGAGGGGGCACCGACACCAGTTGTAGCCTTCTTAAGTGTAATTTCGAAAATAGCGGGTTTCGTCATCATCCTGCGCATTTTTCTTTCGTTGTTCCTAACAGCTTCCGGCGATACCTTCGGAGCACTCGACTTTTTGGAAAAAAATAATATCTATATAGCTTCATTGGCAGGTCTGACGATCATCATTGGAAATGTGGTTGCGTTAAGGCAGCAAAATCTAAAACGATTGTTCGCTTATTCAAGCATTGCCCATGCGGGTTACCTCCTTGTAGCGGTGGCTACATTGGGCGGGGGATATTTCCTGATCGATACAGTCTGGTTTTACCTAATGGCTTATGTATTAATGAATATCGGTGCATTTGCAGTCATTCAGCTGCTCGCCAGCCAAAGTGGATCAGAAGACATTAGCATTCTTGCAGGACTTGGGAGGAAATCACCGTTTCTTGCCATAGGATTTACTGTATTTATCCTATCGCTTGCAGGAATTCCCGGGACGACAGGATTCATTGGCAAACTCAATATATTCCTTGGAACATTCATTACGGAACCTGGACATTTTGTCCTTGCGGGAATCATGATTGCCGGTACTGTTGTGTCCTATGTGTATTATTTCGGATTATTGGTTCAAGTCTTTTTCCGGCCCATTCATTCAGGGAAGGTCATTAAAATTCGTTCGGGTCTATCCGCCGTGTTGATCATTTGCGTAATAGGCACCATACTTTTCGGGGTGGCGCCAAATATTGCCTTAGATTTTATTCATGATCAATTCGGTGAATTTACAGACTTTATTTCGAGTAAATGATATAATGCCTGTATCAGAGGCTTGCTCCATTGGATCAAGCCTCTATTTACAGTTTTAAAAAGAAATTTTGCAATTCTTCCTTTTATATTCCAAATACGAAGGGGTTTTGTGTTAGAATAGAAGACGGGTGTCTTTTAGGAGGTATGTACATGTTTTCAGCAATGGGACAGCAGRCTTTAACAGGAATAATTGCACACTTGTTTTTCATTGCAGTTACCTGGTGGGCTTTACAGGCATTACACTTTGATAAAATCTTAAGATCCAATTCGGTCATCAAGGCCAGGGTTTTATATATTTTATTAACGGTTGCCATCGGTTCAGTTGTGAGTAATTTCTTCCTTGACTACCTGGGATTTGCAAACCAACTCCCGTATATGTTTAGTGATGACTGATAAGCTGTAAGGCTCTTCTTATAGCAAAATATGATTCTACTCTTGTATTCGCTTTTGCTTCCTGCCATTTGTCAGGTGGAAGGTGTCACCAATTGTCGGAAAACTCGAAGTATGATCTCTCTCCTTATGGAAAGAATGATAAAAGGGGAGGGATTTAACATGTATAATTTAAACAAAAAAATGTTAACATACATAGTATTTCTTGGTTTGATGGTGATTTTAATTGGGAATAGTACGATTGTGGCAGAAAGTAAACCAGATATAGTTAAATTGGTGGGACTGTTACAAAAGGATAAGGATTTGGACATAGGGGATTGGTCTGTACTCGCTAGAGAAATAAATAAAGAGATTACAACTAAACAAGAGTTTGAAAGAGAAGTTACGGCTTTAAAACGAAAATACCCTCAATTTCAATGGCACCGGAAAGATGATGCTTCCGGCTGGAAGGCTGAGGCGTTAACTTACAATGTCGATTCAGGTCTAACCGAGTCCATCAAAATAATGACAACGGAAGAGAAATTTGATAAAGTTACCTATGTCATTTACGAAGTGAAGGGAAAAGAGTGGGAAAAAGCTAATTCGGCATTTTTTACAACTGCGTTCCAGAACAGGGTGGATGAACTATTTATAGGGACTCCTTCAATTTTTTCTTGTATTAAAGGGTCTATCAATGATAATATGGATTCGGTTTTAAACGCTAAAACTGAAGACCTGTTAGATATGTTCCAAGCAAGGGAAATTGAGAGTGTGCATGAAACAAACTTTACATCTATATCTGCACATTCAACATTGTTTAAACAACCTTTGACAAAAGAAAAATTAAATTTGCAGTTTGGGCTACGGACAGAAGGATTGGGTGACCGAACGAACTTTGTAGTTGGCACACCAATCATAACGTTTGAATATTAATATAGAGAAAATGGACGCGGAGGGGAATACTTTTGGAAAAAATCATCGTCCGCGGCGGAAAAAGGCTTAGCGGGACAGTTAAAGTAGAAGGTGCTAAAAACGCCGTTTTGCCAGTTATCGCTGCAACATTATTAGCAAGTGATGGGAAAAGTATCATTAAAGATGTTCCTACGCTCTCCGATGTATATACAATCAATGAAGTATTGCGCAACTTAAATGCAGATGTTGCCTTTCATGACAATCAAGTAACTGTAGATGCATCAAGAGAGTTATTAGAAGAAGCACCATTTGAATATGTACGAAAAATGAGAGCTTCCGTTTTAGTGATGGGCTCATTACTAGCAAGGAATGGCCGGGCCCGCGTTGCTCTTCCTGGTGGCTGTGCCATCGGATCACGTCCTATCGACCAGCATTTAAAGGGCTTTGAAGCGATGGGAGCAAAAGTGAAGGTCGGCAATGGTTTCATTGATGCCGAGGTAGAAGGCAGACTTAAGGGTGCAAGAGTGTATCTTGACTTCCCAAGTGTGGGTGCTACTGAAAACATCATGATGGCAGCAACACTTGCAGAAGGTATAACTGTTCTTGAAAATGTGGCCAAAGAGCCTGAAATTGTAGATCTTGCGAATTTCCTTAATAAAATGGGTGCCAAAGTCAGAGGTGCTGGAACTGGTACGATGAGAATCGAGGGTGTCGATAAATTATATGGCACTGAACATGCGATTATACCTGACCGTATCGAAGCCGGTACATTTATGACGGCTGCTGCTCTTACTGGCGGCAATGTTCTTGTTCGAGGCGCTGTACCTGAACACCTTACTTCCCTTATTGCTAAAATGGAAGAAATGGGTGTTGAAATTCTTGAAGAAGAAGATGGATTACGCGTTATCGGTCCAAAAACCTTGAAGGCCATTGATATCAAAACAATGCCGCATCCTGGTTTCCCGACTGATATGCAATCGCAAATGATGGCATTATTATTGCGTGCTGAAGGAACAAGTATGATTACGGAGACCGTTTTCGAAAACCGTTTTATGCATGTTGAGGAATTCCGTCGCATGAATGCCAATATTAAAATTGAAGGTCGTTCTGTTATCGTTAATGGACCAACTAACATACAAGGTGCTGAAGTAGCTGCAACAGATTTACGTGCCGCGGCAGCGCTCATCCTGACTGGATTGGTTGCAGATGGCATTACTCGTGTTACAGAATTAAAGCATCTTGACAGAGGATACGTGAATTTCCATGGTAAATTGGCTTCTCTAGGTGCCGATGTGGAACGTATTAACGAAGATGTACCTGCAGAAACAAAAAAAATTGCCGATTTAAACGCATAAGATAGCTTATAAAACCATTCACGTTCGAGTCATTGCAACGTGAATGGTTTTTTTTGTCTTGTATCAGGCATTCATGGCCTCTAGCTAAATGGTTGTCGTTTTTCTATTCATAAAAGCTTGTCCTTCGACATACATTTGTTATGTAAAGATACCTGCCGGATAGTGATTTACGGCAGAGAAAACAAGTGTAGGGAGGCTCAGGAATTTGAAAGCAATCAAACCGATGATTGTACTATTCATAGCAGTAGCATTCGTAATTATCATGATTCCAGCAGTGCTTGTGCTTCCATTTTCAAATGATAAGACAAGTGGAGAGTTAGCCGAACAATTAGAAAAAAAAGTGAAGAATGAAGGTAAAGAGGTAAGTGCAAATGAAATGAGTTCCGTTGAAGTTGCTGTTTACCGTACATCTGCAAGAAAGATTGAAAAACTGCCGATTGAAACGTATTTAGCTGGTGTAGTAGCGGCTGAAATGCCAGCGGATTTCGAGGAAGAAGCACTTAAGGCACAAGCATTGACAGCGAGAACCTACATTGTCAATCAGCTCCTAAGCGAAAGTCGATTAGGCTTGCCTGATGGTGCCGATGTAAGCGATACGGTCATGCACCAAGTTTATAAGAATAATGATGAGCTGAAAAAACAGTGGGGCTCTGATTATAAATGGAAGATGAAGAAAATTAACAAAGCAATAAAGGAAACAGCGAGTCAAATTCTAACCTATGAAGGAAAACCGATTACTGCGACTTTTTTTTCGACCAGCAATGGCTACACTGAGAATTCCGAGGATTATTGGCAAGCGGATTTCCCCTATTTAAAAAGCGTATCCAGTCCTTGGGATAAACAGGAATCACCAAAGTTTTATAATAAAGTTGTTGTGAACACTGCAGATTTTGAAAGCAAACTGGGTGTAAGTCTATCAGCGGGAACAACAATAGGAACTGTCATTGAAAGAACATCAGGCAATCGCGTAGGTGTGGTGAAAATCGGAGGAAAGAAAATGACAGGAAAACAGATCCGTGAAAAGCTGGGTCTGACATCATCCGATTTTAACTGGGAGCGTCAAGGCAACCAGATTGTCATCACGACAAAAGGATCTGGGCACGGAGTTGGAATGAGCCAATACGGTGCTAATGGAATGGCCAGGGAAGGGAAAACCTATGTAGACATCGTAAAATATTATTATAAAGGCGTTAAAGTTCAGTCTTCAAGTAAGTGGCTGAATACGATGACGGCAAAAAAATGAGAGATGGGGAATCCCATCTCTCATTTTTTTGTGCTTATTTTTTCTATAATGGTCAAAAAGCCCCGTTCATGCTTGAAATAATGATATTGGACATGAAAATACACAGCAGCTACTCCAATGATATCTTTAATGACATCTATTAAGGTAGCGGAGCGGTATGGGATGAATGATTGGTGATATTCATCTATAACTCCGTAAAAGCATGCTGCTATGGCCGCCAACAAGCTTAATCCAGGTTTCAGTTTTTGGTTTGCAGCAAGAGCAGAAACCAATAATATATACAAAAGGGCAAATTCGACTAAATGAAGTGCCTCTTTGATAAATCGGTCAATTGAGGATGATGGAAGATCAAGAATCATATCATCGGGGTTGCTCGACATTATCCAAATGGCAATCATATATAGAAAAGGCGATAACGTTAACACGATTTTAAAGGCTTTTTTCATGAATTAAACACCCTTCAATAGTTAGATACCAAACATTTTACCATTCTACGAATAAAATCGGTTTCATTTCCACAAAATAAATCTAAAAATTTTTTTATCTGAATGTATATAATCTTACCAAAATGTTCAGAATGATTGCTGAGGTGATTAATATGAGAGAGGAAGAAAAGAAACCAACTTCCACAATCCGACGTATACTAAAACAACGTTGGGCATTATCAGCAATCTATATCGCAAGTGCAGCCATAATCTTAGCCGCGGCCTTCTTATTACAAAATAGTTTTAATGATTCAGCTAAGGATGGCAAAGAGGAATCAGCTGAAACAGGAAAAAACTATGATCAGCCTTCTGTCGAGGTTAATAGTAATCTTGAGACAATCAAGATGCCTGTAGCCGATGCAGACAAAACGGTTATTAAGAAACAGTTTTATGATGTGAATGCGGATGAAAAGGCACAAGAAGAAGCGTTGGTATTCTACAACAATAGATATGAGCAAAACAAAGGTATAGACATTGCAATGAAAGATGGAAAATCTTTCGATGTAAAAGCTTCACTAAGTGGAAATGTATCGAAAGTCCAAGACGATGCGTTACTTGGAAATTTGGTTGAAGTACAGCATGAAGATGGTGTAGTTACTCGTTATCAATCTGTTAAAGACATTAAAGTTGCAGTCGGTGACAAAGTGAAACAAGGGCAAGCAATTGCTACAGCTGGAAAAAGCCAAATCAACGAAGAGGCGGGCGTGCATGTCCACTTCGAAATCAGAAAAGATAACATTGCGTTAAATCCACTTGATTTTGTCGATAAACAAGCTTCTGCCATTCAATCGGCAACTGAAGCTGAAGGCAGCGAACTTGACGATTCAGCTAAAAAAGAAGAAACACCTGCGGTTGACGAAACTGAAACTGATAAAGAAGAAGCACCTGCAGTCGAAGGATCTAAAACGGATAAGAAAGAATCACCTGCAATCGAAGAATCTGAAACTGGCACGGATGAATCGCCTGCCGTTGACGAAACTGACGAGAGCACTGATTTAGATAGTGGCACAGATGAAGAAGGCTCTGTCCCAGGTGAAGATACAACTGAGGAAAGCGATTCCTTAAAAGATTCATTAAAACAATCTAATTAAGATCAAGATTTTTAATAATATCAAAACAAAAAACCTTGAGCGTTACGAATGACAACAACTGAAAATTTGGTAAAAGGAAGCCGTTCATTTTGAACGGCTTCCTTTTTTTCTTTCGAGGAAATATTGGCCGATATGCTGAAACATTTGAATTTCCGACAAATTTCTCGGGAAATAATTTGTTCTTAAGGAAAATAAACAGTTGAAAATCAGAAATAAATCCAAACCTCCTGTCCCATTAGGCATATATTCTTAACCAAGCTAATAAGATGTTATAAACCATGCAAAGAGAGTGTTTGAGGTGAGGAATCGTTTATTACAAATTATCTAATAGGTGAATAATTCTATCTTTCATTGTTTATAGGGCAGCGGTATTCGATTCGAAAAATACGAATCTCATTTCACACTTCTCACATCCAATTTGGGGAGGTCGAGTGGTGTGCACGATTACATCAAAGAAAGAACTATCAAGATAGGAAAGTATATCGTGGAAACTAGAAAAACAGTCCGCGTCATTGCAAAAGAGTTCGGAGTCTCTAAAAGCACAGTTCATAAAGACTTAACTGAGAGGCTGCCAGAAATTAATCCTGATTTGGCTAACGAAGTGAAGGATATATTGGATTATCACAAATCCATTCGTCACCTTCGAGGTGGAGAAGCGACAAAGTTAAAATATAAACGATCGGAAAGAGAAGAAGAAATCGTCAAATAATCTTTGTGATATCATTCCGGCATTTGGAAGCGAATCCAGCAATCAGGGGATGAATAAAGAGACATGGAATAGTGTCAGCTTTTTTCTTAACCTTGACTGCGGTTCCTTGCCGGAATTTTTTTGTGGGGAAAGACCGAAGATAGTACATAAGGCATCGTAATTTTTTACATATTGGAAAAAGAGGTAAAAATAGTAAGTATTAGTGTTTATTTATAATTCATACTTACTTGTGCCAATGCAATATGGTAAAATAAACAATTAGGACAGAAGTAGGTTATATGTGAGGATATTCAAGGAGGATTTAAGAAATGTTTGCTAGAGATATTGGGATAGATCTTGGAACAGCCAATGTTCTTATACATGTCAAAGGTAAAGGAATTGTGTTAAATGAGCCTTCGGTAGTAGCGATTGATAAGAATACGAACCGTGTTCTTGCTGTCGGGGAAGAAGCTCGTAAAATGGTAGGCCGTACTCCAGGAAACATCATCGCAATTCGTCCATTAAAAGACGGGGTCATTGCGGATTTTGATGTAACAGAATCGATGCTTAAGCATTTTATCAATACATTGAATGTGAAAGGCTTCCTTTCAAAGCCTAGAATTTTGATCTGCTGCCCGACGAACATAACAAGTGTCGAACAAAAGGCGATTAAAGAAGCTGCTGAAAAAAGCGGAGGGAAGAAAGTATTCCTTGAAGAAGAACCAAAAGTGGCTGCAATCGGTGCCGGCATGGATATTTTTCAACCAAGCGGCAATATGGTCGTGGACATTGGCGGGGGTACAACGGATATTGCCGTCCTTTCAATGGGGGATATCGTTACATCTTCTTCCATTAAAATGGCCGGTGACAAATTCGATAATGAAATTTTACATTATATCAAGCGGAAGTATAAGCTTCTGATTGGTGAACGTACAGCGGAAAACATTAAAATTCAGGTTGCAACAGTCTTCCCTGGTTCCCGTAATGAAGTCATCGATATTCGTGGACGAGATATGGTATCAGGATTACCTAGAACCATTTCGGTCAATTCGGAAGAAATTGAGGAAGCTCTTCGTGAGCAGGTTTCAATCATTGTACAAGCTGCAAAAAGCGTACTTGAGCGGACACCGCCTGAACTTTCTGCTGATATCATCGATCGCGGCGTCATTTTAACAGGCGGGGGAGCGTTGCTTCACGGGATTGATTTACTCCTCGCTGAAGAGCTTAAGGTCCCAGTACTCGTTGCCGAACACCCGATGGATTGTGTAGCAATTGGAACTGGAATCATGCTTGATAATATGGATAAATTGCCACGGCACAAATTCAACTAAAAAGCGGATGGAAATCTGCATCATAAGATAGGGGTCTAAGGTTCAGACAAACATGAGGCATAGTGAAAGTGCGTGCAGTTCTAGTACTGATGAGCAATAGGCCCTCTTCTTTTAGTCGAGAATTTAACACAATTCCTTTAAATCTGACCTAGCTTACGATACATATAAATTCTTCTGCCTAATGCTAGTCCTTTCCTTAAGATACTGACGTTCATGACCGATAAGATAAATATGAGAAATTGAACGGGATAAGTTATGTAGAATGAGGAGTGAAGAGGATGTTAAGAGGTTTTTATACAGCTGCTTCCGGGATGCTTACACAGCAAAGGCGCACAGAATTGCTCACAAACAATATGTCCAATGCGAATACAACAGGGTATAAAGCAGATCAAATGAGTGTAAGGTCTTTTCCGGAAATGCTTATCAGCAACATAGAAGGCAAAACGGTTCCTGCGGAGAATAAATTGAATTTGCCTGAATTATCCCAGGTCGGGGGGCTCAGTACTGGGGTTTACGTACAGGAGGCAAATCCTTTATTTACCCAGGGTACATTGGAGGAAACCGAGCTTAATACAGATATTTCCTTGGCCGATGAAAACCTTCCGATCAATGAAGAAACCGGTCTGCGAGGGTCGGTGTTTTTTACTGTTCAGGATGGTGATGGTGGCATCCGTTATACGCGCAACGGCAGTTTCACTCTAGATGGACAAGGTTATCTGACTACACCTGCCGGTCATTATGTATTGAATGAAAATAATAATCGAATCCAGCTTGATAGCGATCAGTTCACCGTAACGGAAAACGGTGTTATTTTAGAAGGGAATGTTCAAACGGCACGTCTCGGCATCGGTTATTCAGATGATCCATCATCAAAGCTCATTAAGGATGGGGAAGGCCTTTATAAGGCTGTGAATGATGGGAAGTTACCTAGCGCATACACGTCTGAAGGGGTCGGTTTTTCTACTAAGCAAGGGTTCCTTGAAGGCTCTAATGTCGACCAATCGAGAACGATGACAGAAATGATGTCGGCATACCGCTCTTTTGAAGCGAGTCAGAAGGTTCTCCAAGCCTATGATAAAAGTTTGGATAAAGCGGTCAATGAAGTTGGCAGGCTTTAATTGAACATTAGCAGAAAACCGCCTTTGGAAATTTGGACATGTAAGGGGAATATACATGAATCGTACCATGATGACAGCGACAAATACGCTGAACCAGCTTCAAAGTAAAATCGATCAAATAAGTAATAATATCTCTAATGTGGACTCGACTGCCTACAAAAAGACCCAAACGAGCTTCAATGACTTACTGACACAGAGTTTCAATAATCAACCGAGTGAGACCAAGGAAAAAGGAAGGCTGACCACACCTGGCATAAGGCAGGGAACAGGTGCTAAGATAAGCCAGTCTCAATTGGTGCTTTCACAGGGGTCCTTAAAGACTACGGACCGTAATCTTGATGCTGCATTCACTAGTGAAGACCAATTCTTCACCGTAAGCGTTCAGGACGGTAAAGGGGTTAATACAAGGCTTACAAGGGATGGCGCCTTTTATTTATCTCCAAATGCGAATGATCAGGACCAAATGGTGCTCGTTACCTCTGCTGGACATCAGGTGCTTGATGAAAATGGTGACCCGATCCTTATTGACGGAAATGTTAGAGACATTAGGATTTCGAAAAATGGTTTTTTGACGGTCGATACGGAAGAATACGGAAAAAAGAGTTTTGGGCTTGGCATCGTCTCGATAAAGAAGCCGCAATTTCTTGAGCGGCTAGGCGGAAATTTACTTGGCCTTCCCGAAAACATCAATGAATTGGGTGTAACTGATGACGATATCATGACCGCATTAACAGGGGATTCCCGCAACCAAATAGCTATCCGTCAAGGAACTCTGGAGTCCTCAAATGTCGATCTTTCCAAAGAAATGACGGATCTTATCAATGTTCAGCGGTCTTATCAATTTCAATCCCGGGCTGTAACGATGGCTGATCAAATGAGCGGATTAATCAATGGAATCCGTTAAGTTATCGGGGAAAATAAAATGTCTCCCTGCGGAATTATAGCAAATCGGTTATAATGAATTCATATCAAAGAGAATCGTTTGTCCATAGCTGCCTATTTTCTGGAGTATGGGGGGAATCAAGTCGGCGAGTTTTCTTAGAAAAAGGAGCTTTCACATTCTATATGGAACAAAATCGTGTAATGAGACAACAAATTGAAGAAGAGATAAAGGAAGTTGAGACGAAACCGAATCGTAGAATCAAGGTCCGTCTTTTGCCAATTTGGCTTCGTTTACTCATTGTTATCGGATTGATTTTCATTGCTGTGTTATCCGGGGCACTTATAGGATACAGTGTGATCGGTGGAGGACATGCAATGGATGTTTTCCAAAAATCCACATGGACCCATATTATTGATATAGTGAACAAGGATGCGTAGTTCCATTGAGGTAGTTGCTGTCGTTAACGGATTTATATTACATAGCAACTACGCCTCTGTCTTTATGGCAGGGGCGAGTTAACGTTATGTTAGAAATATTTAAATCATAGGAGGAACAAAAATGCTTGATATCACACAAATAAAGGAAATTATTCCGCATCGTTACCCATTCTTATTAGTGGACCGGATCATAGAAATAGATGAAGGGAAAAGAGCGGTAGGTTTGAAGAATGTCTCAGCTAATGAAGAATTCTTTAATGGTCATTTTCCGGATTACCCAGTTATGCCTGGTGTTTTAATTGTAGAGGCTTTAGCGCAAGTTGGCGCTGTAGCGGTTTTGAAACAAGAAGAATATAAAGGACGGCTTGCATTTTTTGCTGGAATTGATAATTGCCGCTTTAAAAAGCAAGTAAAACCAGGTGATCAACTGCGCCTGGAAGTGGAAATAGTGCGTATGAGAGGCTCAATGGGTAAAGGGAAAGCAGTGGCAACGGTAGACGGAGAAGTAGCATGTGAAGCCGAAATCATGTTTGCCTTTGGTGACAAATAAGAAGTGCATTCATTTTCGGGGAAAGAAAATGGACTAATATGACTATATTTTTAAAAGTGGTTTAAGGAATCGTGCAGCGGTGTATATATTAAAGAGTACTGCATGGGCTTTTTTAATTAGACCCTTTCCATTCTCCCTTTGAATGCCGGACATTTTTATATGTCCGGCATTTTTTAATGATTAAATTCCAATAAATATGAGGTAAGTGTATTTCCTTTTTAAAATTAAAAATAGGACGCAAGTTATTTTCTCATTCGGACAAAATAACTAATGATAAAGAAGGAAAGGAGGTTGCCAAAAATGAAGAAAAGAATTTTTGCACTAATTGGGGGATCTTTATTATCTATTATGTTCCTTGCTGGATGTGGAACGAATGATAAGGATAATGACAACAAACCCGCACCAGAAGATAATAACAACATCATAGATAAGAATAAAAATGGTGTAAAGGATAACAACGGCACGGATAATAACCACTTGAATGATGATAATAATGATGTGATTGATAATGACAATGACAATAATGATGGAAATGACTTGATTGACAAGAAACACGACGACAATAAGTAATTAGCACAGATTGAAAAAGACTGGCTTAGTTAAGAAGAGGATTATCATCCTTATTCGTCTAAGTCAGTCTTTTTTGTGTATATTCGATTAGGGAAATAAAGGGGGGGATTATTTATTCGTAGCTAATTTAGGCTTTGAACGGATTTTTTCCTTGAACTCATTTATTAATTCATCGCCGGCGAGACCTTTTTGGACTAAATCTTCAAGAAGAAGTTCAGCATATTTGCTACGCGTTTTTTGGATGTGACCAAGGAATAATAGGCTATAATGGTTGCCTACTTTTCTTATGGTGCGTAAAACAGTGTGAAACAATGCCGGTTCATTGTCCTTTTTGGTAATGACGGCCTGGATATAAACCTCTCCGTCTATATTGGGGAGTGAGGGTTCAAGCTCTTTGAAATGCTTTTCTTCTACAAAGGCTTCCAGTAACCATGTTCTAGCATCGTTTTCTTTATTTATTATTAGTCCATCTGTTAATACAATATCAATCAATTGTAAATTCTCAGTAACAATTTGCAACGAAATTAATTTAAATGATTTCATCTAATTCCTCCATTTCTAGCCAGAAGAGTGATAAAAGCCCCTTCTTAAACGTGAATTTTATTTTATCTGGAATGGTTCATGTCGATTAATCCTTTTAAAGGTAATTATATCATACTAAAAGATAGTCCCTTAATGAAATGAAAACCCAGCAATTGTCTAAATTATGCAGGATAGAATAAAAATTTGCAAAATATTAAATTTTGTTAACAATGCGTTTATTACTTAATTTTAATCGAAAAAAATTGATTTTACATCAATTCAAACGGTTTTTTAAGAAGGAAAAGGGTGGAATAATGCCATTTCCTTCATTTTTTATTCGAAGGTAGAACGAGTATGATAAAAGCATATTAAAGAGGAAGGAGTGAAAAAATGATTAACCAAGTTACCCTCGTCGGCAGGCTTACGAAGGATCCCGAATTAAGATACACACCAGACGGCAAGGCTGTTTCCAATATAACGTTAGCAGTCAACCGGAACTTCCGTAATACTGTTGGTGAATATGAGGCGGACTTTGTACAGTGCATCATATGGAAAAGGTCTGCTGAAAATACTGCTCAGTACTGTAAAAAGGGTGCCTTAATCGGTATCACAGGCAGAATACAGACAAGGAGATACGAAAATCAAGAGGGTAAAAATGTATATGTTACTGAAGTGGTCGCCGAGAGGGTTCAATTCATCGCATCTAAACAAAACGATATTAAACCCAAGGATTTTGAACATATTGGCTTATAGTCTTACGTGGAGGTCGAGCATGAGTAAAGGATATAAAGCTTGCCCCCGGGCAGGAGCAAGCTCGCTTTTAGACAATGCATGAGAAAAAGCGTATGGAAGAACTCATAAGTGATTTGATCCGTCATGTGGCGAAGACCCATGTGAAAACTTCGAATAATGAATATGAATTAGTACAGATTAATTTGATGCTTACACAACTGAAAACACAAAACAAGTATTTATACGAACATAATGAAAAATTAATGCAACGAATTTCAGCACTTGAACAAAGCATAAAATATTCCGATGACGAAAAAACTCCCGTAAAGCTTGACTGTAGTATTAGTTCATTTTCATCCCTTACTTCCCCAAAGCAAATATAGCTTTTTCCTCGCTGGAAACTCCGATTTACCCTCATTTGGAATCAAGTTTTCTGATTCCCCTCTTTCTTAGACTGCAAATAAGCAGTCTTTTTTTATGCCAAAATGTGAGTGTATAAAAAATAAAAAAAATATTCTGTTAAATTAGAATTTTTAGAAAATATATTGTAAAATTTTAATTTTGATGCAATAATAAACCAAATAATGTAATGGGAAAAAAGTTATATATAGGAAGTGATTTGATGGATGAACCAATTATTAAGGTGAATGGGCTGCGAACCAGCTTTCGTACTGACGATGGGGTGATTCCTGTCGTAAATTCAATCGATTTTCACGTCAATCCTGGTGAAGTTTTAGGGATTGTAGGAGAATCAGGATGCGGAAAAAGCGTAACTTCTTTATCCATCATGGGTCTGGTTTCTTCACCTGCTGGTAAGGTGGAGGGAGAAATCCTCTTTAAAGGGGAGAATATCGCAAATGCCTCTGAAGCGAAAATGAGAAAGATTCGCGGGAATGACATAGCGATGATATTTCAGGAACCGATGACAAGCTTGAATCCTGTGTTCACTATTGGAGAGCAGTTGGTTGAGACGCTTCGGATACATAAAAAATGGAACAAAAAACAGGCCCGACATAGAGCGGTGGAAATGTTGAAGCTGGTTGGGCTTGGCCGTGCCGAGGAATTGCTCAAAGAATATCCGCATCAGCTTTCGGGTGGAATGAGACAAAGGGTCATGATAGCAATGGCCATGATTTGCGAGCCGAAACTCCTTATAGCCGATGAACCGACAACGGCTTTGGATGTGACGATCCAGGCACAAATCCTAGAGTTAATGAAGAATTTAAATAAAGAAACAGACACGGCAATCATGATGATTACCCATGATCTTGGCGTTGTGGCGCAAATGTGTGAACGTGTCATTGTCATGTATGCCGGCAAGGTGATAGAGGAAGGAAATGTGCAAACGATTTTCCAAAACCCTAAACATCCTTATACGGTCGGTTTACTTCAGTCGATTCCCGATATGCGAATAAAGAAAGATCGCCTTTACTCGATACCGGGCAATGTGCCAAAACCTGGGACAAGCAACCTCGGGTGCCAGTTTGCCCCCCGATGCTCCCATGCCATGGAGCAATGTATAAATGAGACCCCGTCTCTATTGAAATTTGATGAGGGCAGGCATGTTCGCTGCTGGCTGTATGAAGATGGGAAAGGAGCTGCCTTGCATGAATCAAACATTGGTTAAGGTAGAAAACCTAAAGAAGCATTTTCCAATCAAAGGAGGGGTTCTCGGAAAGACCATCGGAGAGGTCAAGGCAGTTGATGGTTTGTCTTTTTCCATTTATAAAGGGGAAACCTTAGGACTTGTCGGTGAAAGCGGTTGCGGAAAGTCGACGACGGGAAGATTATTGCTTCGATTGCTTGAGCCGAGTGAAGGGAATGTTTATTTCGAAGGAAAGGACCTGACGGCTTTATCTTCCCGTGAAATGAGGAAGATGCGCCGTGAAATGCAGATGGTCTTCCAGGACCCATTCGCTTCCCTCAATCCCAGGCATACTATTGAAAAAATATTGGAGGAACCGCTCATCGTACATGGGGTTAAAGATAAAAAGGCGCGTAAGACACGTGTGCAGGAACTTCTTAAGGTTGTTGGCTTAAGCAGTTACCATGCTAAAAGGTATCCGCATCAATTCAGTGGGGGCCAGCGGCAGCGCATTGGCATCGCCAGGGCACTTGCGGTAAACCCAAAGCTGATCATTGCCGATGAGCCGGTATCTGCACTGGATGTGTCGATTCAGGCCCAGGTTTTGAACCTCCTGCAGGATTTGCAGGAAGATTTTGATTTGACTTACCTTTTCATTGCCCATGATCTTGGAGTGGTGAGGCATATCTCCGACCGTGTCGGTGTCATGTATCTTGGACATATCGTTGAATTGACGGAAAGTGAAGGACTTTATGAAGATCCGCTTCATCCATATACGCAGGCTTTACTATCAGCCGTGCCCATCCCGGATGTGGAATACAAAGGGGATAGGGTAATCCTGCAGGGTGATGTTCCAAGCCCATCTAACCCGCCAAGCGGTTGTCCCTTCCATACGAGATGCCCGCAGGCCATGGCAGAGTGCAAATCAGTAAAACCCGACTTGCATGAGCATAAACCCGGTCACTACGTTGCTTGTCATTTATACAATTGACATTTAACGTACACATAAATTTTTAAAAAAATAAAGGGGGAAGAATATGAAGAAGACATTGGCTTTATTGTTGACTACAATCCTGGCACTCTCACTTGCACTTGCAGGATGCTCCTCGTCTACATCAAAAGAGAAAGATGATGATAAAGGGGGATCACATGAAGCAAAAGGGGGCGTATTGATTTACGGTAAAGGCGGCGATGCAGTTTCACTAGATCCCGCTATAGTAACGGATGGTGAATCATTTATCGTCACACAGCAGGTTTTTGAAACACTTGTAAAATACGGGGAAGATAATACGGAAATAAAGCCAGGTCTTGCAGAATCATGGAAAGTTTCAGATGACGCAAAGACATATACATTCAAATTGAAAACCGGCATCAAGTTCCATGATGGCTCGGATTTCAATGCAGAAGCAGTTGTTAAAAACTTTCAGCGCTGGGCACAAAGTAAGGATGAAGCTAAATTTGCATACTATGCCTCTATGTTTGGCGGCTTTGAAGGTGATGAAGGTCATGTTATCAAAGAGGTAAAAGCCATTGATGATAATACGGTGGAATTCACGTTAAATCGTCCGCAGGCACCATTCTTGAAAAACATTGCGATGCCTACATTTGCCATAGCAAGTCCAACTGGCTTTGAAAAAGATGCAGACAATTTCGGTAAGAATCCTTCTGGAACAGGTCCATTCAAATTCAAATCATGGAAACCAGGCGATACGATTGAAGTGGTGAAAAATGATGATTATTGGCAAGATGGACTGCCAAAGCTTGATGGAATCACGTTTAAAGTCATTAAAGATAACTCCGCTCGTTTAAATGCTGTAATCAAAGGTGAAGTTGATCTAATGGACGGGTTAAATCCAAGTGATATAAGCAAAGTAACAGGGGATGACAAACTACAAATATTCGAACGTCCATCCATGAATGTCGGCTACTTTGCATTCAATGTTGAAAAAGCACCATTCGACAAAAAGGAAGTACGCCAAGCCATCTCTCACCTAATTAACAAAAAAGAAATCATTGATAACTTTTACGAAGGCACAGCAGAGCCTGCCAAGAATCCAATGCCGCCATCTGTTTCTGGCTACAATGACAACATTGAAGACTATGACTACGATGTAGAAAAAGCTAAGGAATTACTTAAAAAGGCTGGACTAGAAGATGGGTTCAAAATGGACCTTTGGGCAATGCCGGTACCACGTCCATATATGCCAGATGGTCAAAAAGTGGCTGAAGCCATTCAGGCAAGCTTAAAACAAGTAGGCATTGAAGCAAATATCGTTTCGTATGAATGGGCTGCATACTTAGAGAAAGTGCAGGCTGGTGAAGCTCAATCTTTCATGCTAGGCTGGACAGGCGATAATGGAGATGCGGATAACTTTCTTTACACATTATTGGATAAAGATAATATCGGCTCCAACAACTATGCCCGTTATGCAAACGAGGAAGTCCATAAGCTATTGATCGAAGCTCAGTCCACTGCTGATGAAGCCAAGCGTAATGAGTTATACGGAAAAGCTCAGGAAATCATTCATGAAGAAGCACCATGGGTTCCACTTGTACACTCTTTACCACAACTTGCTGGAACTAAGACAATAAAAGGATTCGTTCCGCATCCAACCGGTTCTCAATCTTTAGTTAACGTGTCTATAGAGAATTAACCGTACGAATCGGGGAGTATGGATTTATGCATGCTGCCCGGTTTTGTTATGGAATGCATTTCAAAATGATCGAGGGCGCTTCGAAGGGCCCTTATTTAAAAGGCGGGTGATTGTTTTGTTTTCCTATACCGTACGACGTTTAGGATCTCTCATTCCAGTGTTACTCGGAATGGCATTTATTGTATTCATGATGATTCGGGCGATTCCTGGAAATCCAGCACAAGTAATTTTAGGACAGCAAGCAACAAAAGAGGCAGTTGCGGCAATGACAAAGGAACTCGGTTTGGATAAACCTTGGTTCATTCAATTTTGGGATTATTTATCTGGCCTGCTAAAGGGTGACCTGGGTGTATCGTTAAAAACGAATAGTCCGGTTTCCGAAGAAATCGGGCCATACCTAATGGCCACTATTGAGCTTGCATTGATCGCCATGATCATTGCAGTGGTCATTGGTGTAAATGCAGGGATAATATCAGCATGGTTCCAAAACTCATGGTTTGATTATGTAGCCATGGTGATTGCATTGATTGGGCTGTCCATGCCTATATTCTGGCTGGGATTAATGGAGCAATACATCATTTCAATTCAATGGGATTTACTTCCGACGACAGGGCGGGATAATATCAGGGATCCCGTTGCGGCCATAACGGGCTTGTATTTGATGGATACACTCATTGCTGGCAGGGTGGATCAATTTTTTGAAGTGATCAAACATCTCATTTTGCCAGGAATTGCGCTTGCGACCATTCCGATGGCCATCATTGCAAGGATGACACGTTCGTCCATGCTGGAGGTTATGAGGTCGGATTTCATCCGTACAGCCCGTGCTAAGGGGATGAGAATGTTTTGGGTCGTTTACAAGCACTCCTTCAAGAATGCATTAATTCCAGTGGTGACGGTTATCGGCCTGCAGACAGGATTACTTTTAGGCGGTGCCATTTTAACGGAAAACATTTTTGGGTGGCCAGGTATCGGTACATATATTTATGATGCAATACTATCCCGGGATTATCCGGTCATACAGTCCGGAATTCTGGTCATCGCCTTTTTGTTTGTCATGATTAATCTTGTTGTGGACTTGTTGTATGCAGCGATCGATCCTAGGATTAAGTATAAATAGGGAGGGAAACTCATGCCTGAAATTGCAACGAATACATCGCCAATCCTTCCTCCAAAAGAAACAGAGGAAAAAGTCATCTCTCCCTGGAAGGAAGGATGGAAAAGCTTTAAGAAAAATAAGGTAGCCCTTGTTGGTATGGGGATTGTTTTATTTTTCATCTTAATCGCCATCTTCGCGCCGCTTATAGCACCCTATTCATTTGAGGGGCAAAAGCTAAGTGACAAACATTTGGCACCGTCTGCGGAACACTGGTTTGGAACGGATGAATTTGGCCGTGATATTTTGAGCAGGGTCATTTATGGCTCGCGCATATCAATAGGAGTCGGCTTTTTATCTGTAGCAGGGTCTGTCGTGGTTGGATCTTTTTTTGGAATCATTGCCGGGTATTACGGTAAGTGGATAGATACAATCATATCGAGGGTCTTTGACATCATTCTGGCATTCCCAAGTATATTGCTTGCCATTGCCGTAGTGGCCGTTTTGGGGCCTTCTCTTCGCAACGCACTCATTGCCATTGCCATCGTCAACATCCCGATATTCGGGAGGCTTTTACGTTCGAGAGTTTTAACGGTGAAAGAAGAGGAATATGTAACAGCTGCCAAGGCAATAGGAATGGGGGATGGCAGGATTCTACTTCACCACGTCCTTCCGAACAGCCTTGCACCCATCATCGTTCAAGGTACTTTGGCGATTGCCACCGCCATCATTGAGTGTGCAGCACTCGGGTTCCTTGGTCTCGGTGCTCAACCGCCGGCACCAGAGTGGGGTAAAATGCTTGCCGATTCGAGGTCATTTATCATTCAGGCACCATGGACGGTGCTGTTTCCTGGTCTTGCGATTATGCTAACTGTCCTCGGCTTTAACTTAATGGGTGATGGACTGCGCGATGCGTTGGATCCAAGAATGAAAAACTAGAAGTAAATGGGTGATGTTAGTTTTAACATCACCATCTTTTTGTCGATTATCTTGTGAATCTATTAATATATGAAAAATAATGACAATATCCTAGTTCTAAATAGGAAAATAGTGACTATTATCTCTTAAATCACCCCAAAAGTTGTGATACTTTTATACTCAGTAAGAAAATTCCAAATATTCATTATTTTAGAGGGGGAAAAGTTCATTGATTAAACGTAGCTTGTCCATTCTGGCAATCTTTCTATTAGTGTTTACTGCAAGCGTTTCCGCTGCCCAGCTTCCGAATTCACCGAGCGGCTCTGGTGAAGGGAAGAAAAATCAGCAGAATATCCTGAAGTTGAAGAAAAACGATATGGGAAAGAATTATAAAAGTAACGAGAAGGTCAGGGTCATCGTAGAGATGAAGGAAGCGCCTGCGATAGAAATAGCTTCCAAAGAGGGTAAGCTATTTAAACAGTTATCGAAAAGTAAGAAACAACAATTAAAGTCTGAAAAGCTGGCTAACCAGAAGAAATTGAAAAAAAAGGTGAAAGCGAAAAAAATAGCTTTCAAGGAACTTGAAAGCTTTACGACAGTCGTCAATGGGTTCAGTGGTGAACTTCAGTATGGCGAAATCAAAAAGGTGGAAGCCATGCCTGAAGTTGCTGAGGTACATATAGCGAATGAATATGAACGTCCTGTAGAAAAACCCGAGATGCTTTATAGTAAAGAACTTGTCCAAGCCCAGGAAGCTTGGCGGGAATATGGATATAAAGGCGAAGGGATGGTCGTCGGGATTATCGATACTGGAATCGACCCATCACACCGTGATATGGTCCTAAACGACGAGAATAAGGCAGAACTGACTAAAAGTGAAATTAGCGGAATAAAGGAATCTAGCCATCTATTAGGCAACTATTATACGGCGAAGGTACCTTATGGATACAATTACATGGATGAAAATGAAGAAATCCTTGACCTTGGTGAAGGGGCCTCCATGCATGGAATGCATGTAGCAGGAACCGCTGGCGCCAATGGGGATGAAGAGAATGGCGGCATTAAAGGGGTTGCTCCTGAAGCCCAGCTGCTAGCATTGAAGGTCTTCGGAAATGATCCCGCCATGCAAACAACTTGGGGCGATATATATATTAAGGCAATTGACGATGCAATCATCCTTGGGGCAGATGTGCTGAATATGAGCCTTGGTTCCACTGCAGGTTTTGTATCAGCAGAAGATCCTGAGCAGCAGGCGGTATCTAGAGCTGTTGATAATGGGATTCTCATGTCGATTTCAGCAGGAAACTCGGCTCACTTTGGAAATGGATTTGCAAACCCGTTAGCTTCGAACCCGGATATTGGAGTTTCAGGTTCACCTGGACTTGCTTATGATTCGGTACAAGTTGCATCGGTCGAGAATAACTATATGGATTTGGATGCGGCGACATATGATATAAACGGGCAAGCAGGAAAAGCGCCGTTCATGTCGGCCTCAAGCGTACATCCCAATGCATTAAAGGATAAAACATATGACTTGGTCGCTGCAGGTCTTGGGACGCCAGGGGAGCTTTCCAAAGTGGATGTAAAAGGAAAATTCGCCCTCATCGAGCGCGGCACGCTTTCTTTTATAGAAAAAGCGCAAAATGCCCAGGCAGCAGGAGCGGCTGGCGTGATTATTTTCAATAATGCTGACGGATATATCTCCATGGCTACAGATCCAAGCATCACCATTCCGCAGCTGTTTATGTTGAAATCGGATGGTGCAAAGCTGAAAACGGCCTTAATGGATGGAGAAAAGGTGAAGATTACCTTTAATGGTGATAAAACAAAAGCTGTAAATCCAGAAGCAGGAAAAATGAGCTCATTCAGTTCATGGGGAGTCGCACCGAACCTGGACTTCAAACCGGAAATCACTGCTCCAGGCGGACAAATTTATTCGACGTTGAACAATGATGAATATGGTATGATGAGCGGTACTTCGATGGCTGCACCACATGTTTCCGGCGGCTCTGCACTGGTTCTTGAAAGAGTGGATAAAGACTTTAAATTAGATGGATTTGCCCGGGCAAATTTGGCTAAGAACCTGATGATGAATACTTCAAAACCATTAACGGATCAGGGTGTCGTAAATAAGGCCCTTGACTGGGATAACCCATACTCGCCTCGCAGGCAAGGAGCTGGAGTCATGCAGCTGCAAGCCGCATTGTCCACACCAGCTGTCGTGACGGAGGCATTCACGAAAGAAGCGAAGGTTGCAATGAAGGAGATCGGCAATAAGTTCGCGTTTACTTTAAAGGTTGAAAACTTCAGCAACAAAGCAGTCAAATATGATGTAAAAGGAAATATCCAAACAGACTATGCAATCCAGGGACAACTGGGTTATTCCGCTAACCAGTTAGAAGCACAGGAAATTAAGGACGCTTCAATTAAAATCAATAATAGAAGTACAAATAAGATTACCGTACCTGCAAAAAAATCGGTTACATTCGAAGTGAAAGTGGACATCTCCAATGCAAAGGTGCTTGGAGATGACCTTCAGACTCTTGTAGACATTGACAAGGTCTTCCCAAATGGATATTTTGTTGAAGGGTTCATTTCATTGAAGGATCCAGCTGACACTCATCCGGAACTGCATGTACCGTATGTAGGGTTTAAAGGGGAATGGGACAAGGCACCGATCTTGGATGGCACTATATATGATAAAGAGTCTTTCTATGGCAGGGCAGGAGCAGTATCGACAGCAGGGAAAGATTTCACTTATCTTGGCTATGACCCTGCAGGAAAAACATTTAATGGCAAAAATATTGCGATTTCCCCCAACGGCGATGGAGCACAGGATGACTTCGTGCCGGTCCTATCATTCTTGAGGAATGCGAAAAAGGTAGAGTTCAATATATTGAATGGTGAGAACAAATCAGTCCGGAAAATTCGCGCGGAGAATAATGTGCGAAAGGACTATTATGATGGTGGAAAAGGGACTGCATACACAATTAATCCAGCCCGTAAATGGGACGGTAAAATCAATAATGCACTCGCTAAGGATGGGGTCTATTATTTTGAAATCAAAGCGATGATAGATTACGAGGGTGCAAAATGGCAGACGTTTAAAATGCCTATCAAAATCGATACGGTAAAGCCGACAGTCAAGATTTCGAAAAAAGGTAATGTATTAACCATCCAAGGTAAGGATAATTTGAATGGTTCAGGACTTGCCTATTACGATGTACAAGTCGATGGAGCATCCATAATGGAAGAGCCGCTTCCAGCGAATGCGAAACAATTCACTCTACCTGATGTAAAAGGGGAAAAGGTTCAGGTAGTGGCAATTGACTATGCAGGTAATGAAAAAACGGCTGAAACTGAATTAGCTAATGATTCAGCTCCAATCGATAATCATGCACCAGCTGTAAAGATTAAAAGTCCTGAGGCCTTAAGCGTGAACAATAAAAATAAAATCAAAATAACAGGAGATATTGAAGAAGCGTCGGAAATCAAAGAATTTAAAATCGATGATAAAACGGTCCCTGTAACGTATAACAAAACGAATAATAAATATGAATTCACTTATGAAAAGAAGTTTGAAGATGGCGTCCAAAACTTTACGGTTAAAGCAACGGACAAATGGGATAACACGGTTTCCTTTAAACGGACGATTATGGTCGATGCAACAAAACCAGGTTTAAAAGTAAAAGGTGTACCGGCAACTGTGGGAGTCAAAGGTAAAAATCCAAGAGTGGATGTGACGGTAGAAGATAATTTCGATGAAATCCGCCTTTATCTAAACGGAAGCGAAGTTTTCTATAATGAATTCAAGGAACCATATAAAATGCGTGCCTATAAGAAGAAGATAGAGGATTTGGAACTGCCGCTTAAATCAGGCAACAACAAGTTCGAATTTAAGGTGACCGATCTTGCAGGAAATGAATCGAAGAAATCCTTTAACATCAATAAAGCAAAAAAATGACCAAAAACAGCCCTCTTATCCAAGAGGGCTGCAGTTTGTAGACATAAGTGATTTTACCGATAGTTTTTTTGAGGGTTTGTGTAATTCGAACGTTGATTGGAACTTTTTTAAAGGAAGGCTGTTTTCACATACTTTGTTGCTATTTACCAGGTAGTGAGTTGTGGTTGATTTCCCCTCCAGATGCTCGCTTTCCTTGGTGCGGGCGGTGAGCCTCCTCGGCGTAAACGCCTGTGGGGTCTCACCTGTCCTGCTGCTCCCGCAGGAGTCTCGCACTTCCGCTCCAATCAACCTTAAAAGTTTCGTTTTAAAACAACAATCTTTACGAAAAGAGCCAAAAGAAAAAACTGAAGGCAAACTCGCTTTATTCAAATTTGTCTTCAGTATGAGTCCTCTTATCCAAGAGGGCTTTTTTTTCCGGATTATGGATTTGAAGTATAATTCTTTAGGTGTAGTTTCCTGTGTTTTCACTGTGCTTATATGGAAATCTATTAGTGGGGAATTATTTTTATTATCTAGCAGGTATTTGGTGAAAGATAAAGGAATTAGGTATAAAGAATCAGAAAAAAGGAGGATGTCTATGATTTATAAGAAGAAATCGAGCAAAAAGGTATATAGTCGTGGAATTACAGTGAAATTTGAAGAAAAAGGAAGCCACAGGTCAAATCTTACAAAACCAAGTTTTTTTGATGCACTTCAGCACGTCAATTCTCCATTTGAAAAGGAGCCCCGCTCGGATTCACCCTATCAGGATTATCCCCTATGTCAGGAGGTTACCCTTTCCTTTTTTGAAAAGGGTGCTAAAACATCTATTAATTATGACCCCCACCAGGAAAAAATCACCATTGAGGAAAGTTCAGATGAATATCAGCAGAATAAGGGTGAGGCGCTTATCGCAATCCTCGATCATATTATGATAAATCATGGAAATCACCATTCTTTTTTCATCATCCAACCGAAAGAGTGGAATGTAAAAAGGAAGGCCGCTACCCCGTGATATCCTCTTTAACTTTCTTAGGCAGGTGACTTTCGTTAAGTGAAACGTAATTCGACAACTTCTTTACCCACTCAGATTGTTCAGTTCAATAAGAATGGGGCTGCCAAGGCAGCTCCATCAATGTCTCAACACGATGATGTCATGTATCAAATCAACCGCCGAATGATCTTTGAGAGGGTTTGGATACCATAATCTAATTGTTCCTCCGAGGCGTATGAATATGAAAGCCGTAGATGCGTATTGTTATTTGGTTCATATATGTACCCCGGATTAAGGAGAAGATTCTCCTTTATCGCTTGCTTGAAAAGGTTTTGATTCACAATTGGTTTACATAACTTTACCCATATATAAAATCCGCCTTGAGGTATTTGCCATTCTGCTAGTCCCTTAAAATACTGATTGAGAAGAGATAATGTAAAATCTCTACGTACTATCAACTGATGCCTTAGCCACTCTAAATGTTTTGTATATTGACCACTTTCTAACCATTCTGCGACAAGGTGTTGAGACAGTGCACTGGAACCGTAATCCATTTGCATTTTAATATCTGCTAAACGTTCAATCACAGTTATTGGACCAGCAATCCATCCGATGCGCAATCCGGGGCTCAATGTTTTGGACATACTGCCAATGTGCAATACAAGGCCATCTGTATCAAGGGATTTTATAGGTAGCGGTGGTCTCTTTTCAAACCACAAGTCACTATATACGTCATCTTCAATAATCGGAATCTGTTCTTTTTTGCATGTGGATAAGAGGTTTAGTCTTTCTTCTTTAGTCCATGTAGTATTGGTTGGATTGTTAAACGTTGGAACAGTATAAAACAGTGACGCTTTCTTCCTTCCATTGATGCGCTTTATTTGTGTCGGAATACTTTCCCGGCCTTGTTTTGATAAACCTACTAATTGCATTCCCGCAGATTGAAAGGGATGAACAGAATTTAAATAGGAAGGGGATTCATGTAAAACCATTGAGCCCTTTTGAAGTAAACCAACTGAAATCAACTGGAGTGCTTGAAGCCCGCCAGAAACGATCATGAGGGAGCCTGGGCTAGCGTTGATTCCTTTTGTTTCTAAATAAACACTTATACTTTGGCGTAGCCTCTTATCACCCTTGGGTTCAGAATAACCTAATGAGTGGGCGTCAAAAGAAGTGGATTGCAAAGACTTTTCGATTTTTTTAGTAGGCAATAGAGTTGGAGAAAGTTCACCGGTGCCCAATCTGATGATGGCAGAGTCCGTTTCATGCTGATTAATGTCCTGAATCGTTTTTAAATTAGGTTCATGAAGGCCATTGCGGACATAGTTTTTCCAGTCGGGCTGTTTGCTAGAGACGAGCACATTCCATGTGTTATTCGAAACGAATGTGCCAGATCCAACCCTAGTTTCTAATAATCCATCCGCAATCAATTCATCCATAGCTGTAATGACGGTACTTCGGTTTACGCCAAAAGAATCGGCTAATGAGCGTTGTGAGGGAAGCTTGGTCGCAACCGGCCATTCCCCTTGTGTAATTTGTTGTTTCACCCAATCTACTATTTGTTGGTGTAGTGATATGCTCGACGGCCGGTTTGGCCTCCAGTCGATAAACATACGAAAACCACCCCTTTCATGTTCTAAATTCATTATAAATTGGTTGGGTTGAATACCAACCAAATGGAGGGTCAATTCCTTTGTCTTTTTCATTATACTGAATGTGAATGGAGGGAAGTATTCGTATGGGACCATTTTTTCATGGATTATTATTGGCATTGGGGCTGATACTTCCATTAGGAGTGCAAAATGTATTTATTTTTAATCAAGGTGCAATCCAACCGACCTTAAAAAAAGCATTGCCTGCAACGATCACAGCTGCCATTTGTGATACAGTGCTCATCCTGTTAGCTATTTTGGGTGTTTCGTTAATTGTCATGCAATATGATTGGCTGCGTCTTACATTAATCATATTCGGAGTCATTTTTTTATTGTATATGGGTTTTCAAATTTGGTCTGCCAAAGCGAACCCACAGTCGGACGCTCAAACTATGCAAATGTCCACCAAAAAACAAATTGTATTTGCCTTATCAGTATCATTACTGAATCCACATGCAATCTTGGATACGATAGGTGTAATCGGTTCGAGCTCACTTGTTTATTCAGGAATGGATAAAGTGATTTTCACGGGAACATGCATCGTTGTGTCATGGTGCTGGTTCCATGGATTATGTTTTGCGGGAAGACTGTTGAAAAAGGTTGATGCATCAGGCAAATTCCTTGGAATATTAAATAAAATCTCTGCAATCATCATCTGGATTACGGCACTCTATATGGTGAAATCGATTTTTTGAAACAGAGTTCGAACTTAACTACAGTTTTTTTATGGCTTGTACAATTTGAACGTTGATTGGAACGCAGGGCACTCGCTTTCCGAGGGCTGTCCCGCCCTCGGCTTGCGCCTTTGGGGCCCCTAGACGCGCTTTTCCCGCAGGGGTCTCGCACACCCGTTCCAATCAACTTCGTTATAAAATTAAAATCTCTTTTTGCCTACAGTCTTTTTTGTTTTAAAATGGAAGTATTAAAACTTTAGGTGATGAGGATGCTTTCTAAACATGATTCCATTCAGCGAGATCAACTTGAAATGATTACTTTAGATCAACTGGTGCCAGCGACCATTTGGTTCGAAAAATGGAGGCCGCCATTGACTTCTCATTCAATATGACTTGGTGAAAGATATGTATCCAGAGGTAGGACGCACAAGTATTGATCCAGTTATTTTAGTTAAACTGACATTCATTCAATATAACTTCGGTATTCGTTCCATGCGTAAAAACGATCGAAGAAGTTGAAACAAATATGGCTTACCGGTGGTTCTTTATGGTTTCCATGATAAAGTGCCTCTTTCAACGTCCGGGAAAAATGATGAGCGACGCTTTAAAGATACAGACTTATTTGAACAGATTTAGATCGATGGTGGATGGCTACTTAAGTATGGGCGGACAGGGAAAGTTATATACCAGTCCAGAAAGCTATGAAAGGTTTTCGGAGTTTGAAAAATGAAGTAACTGAGGTCGTTTTTGCAGCATTAACCCGTGCTTTTTGAATAAAAAGGAGAATACATATCGAATATGTATTCTCCTGTATTTTCTTATGTCTTGATAAGCTAGCATGCCCTCATTCAACTTCGTATCGTGAGAGCGGATTCTTGAGTGTGAGAACATTATTGAAGAGCAACCAAGTCCTTGATTTCCTCTGTGGAAAGTTCGGTGATCCAGTTGTCACTGCTGATGATCTCGTCGTTCAGGGCTTGCTTTTTGTCAAGCATCTGGTCAATTTTTTCTTCCAGTGTCCCTGTGCAAATTAGCTTATGAACATGAACGAAACGCTGTTGTCCAATTCGATATGCACGGTCGGTTGCTTGATTTTCAACAGCTGGGTTCCACCAGCGATCATAGTGAATCACGTGGTTTGCTTCTGTTAGATTCAGCCCCGTGCCGCCTGCTTTCAACGACAGGATAAAGACAGGGAATTCCCCATCTTGGAATCGAGTGATCATATCATCACGCTGCTTCTTGTTCGCACTCCCGTTCAGGAATGGCACTTCAAAGCCATACCGTTTTTCCAACAATTCCTTCATCATATTGCCCATACCAATATATTGAGTGAAAATGAGACAGCTTTCATCCTGTTCGCGGACAGCATCGACAAGCTCAGTCAGCTTCTCGAGTTTGCCAGAACGGTTAGGCGCCTTCATGATGTTTTCCTTTTCCATCTCTTTTAAGTAAAGAGCCGGATGATTGCAAAGTTGCTTTAGCTTATTCAGCATCTGCAGGATGATGCCTTTTCTTTCGAAGGCCGACAGTTGTTCGATATCAGTGAATGTATCTTTGATCAGTTGTTCATACAACGATGCTTGCTCGGTGGTAAGCGGTACGAATTCCTTTTGTTCTTGCTTATCCGGCAGATTAAGGGCGACTTCTTTATCGCGTTTTGTACGGCGGAGCAAAAATGGCTGTATCAAACGCTGTAATTCTTTGATTTTATCCTTCTGTTCATCACGTTCAATGGTTGCCACATATTTTTCCTGAAACTGTCCTAGCGTTCCAAGATACCCTTTATTTATGAAATCGAAAATCGCCCATAGCTCACTTAAACGGTTTTCCATTGGCGTACCCGATAAGGCAATATGATGCCTGCCATTTAGCTTGCGGACCGCTTTGGATTGCTTTGTTTGGGCATTCTTGATGTTTTGTGCTTCATCAAGGATCACGCTGCTCCAATGGATGGAGGATAGTTCAGCTGCATCTTGGTGGGTAAGGCCATATGATGTTAAGACAATATCATGATCCACTGCTATTTTAGCAAATGCTTCACCTTTAGCCCGATTAGACCCGTAGTGAAGGTGAACTTTTAGTGTTGGTGCGAATTTCTCCAATTCCTTTTGCCAGTTGCCTAGGACGGATGTTGGGCATACGATGAGCGACGATTGTACAGAGATCGATTCGCATGTAGCGGTATTGACCTCAGCCTCTTCGCAGCTCTCTGCGTTACTATCCTCATCAACAATGATCGGTTCACTCTTTTGTTCGTCCATATGGGCAGTGGGCAGCTCTTTACTGGCTCCTTCTTTGTCTTTTACATGAAGGAGGTAGGCTATCATCTGGACTGTTTTTCCAAGCCCCATATCGTCAGCTAGACAAGCACCAAAGCCATGCTCCCTTAAAAAAAGGAGCCAGCTCATGCCCAGTTTTTGATAGGGGCGTAAATCGCCTTGAAGTGCATTAGGGACGGGCAGGATGGAGATGTTTTTGGTTTCCCTGAGTCTTCCCACCATTTTACGAAGCTCCTGGTTCAATTCAAATTGAATTCGGAGCATTTCGTCGTTTTCAGAATCACTATCGTCATCTTCATTTTCGCCGTTCAACAGTTCCTGCTGCAGCAAGTCAGTCAGTTGGATTCCTTTTTCATTAGCTGTTTCAATCAGCTCCTGAATTTGTTTAATGAAAGCGGGGTCAAGCTTGACCCATTGGCCGCGGATGAAAACAAGCCGCCTTTTTTCATCGACGAGCTCCTCGAACTCCGCCTCAGTGAGCTCTTTTCCATTTAAAGAGAACCGCCAATCAAAGTCCATTAAAGCTTTTAACCCGACATAAGAAGGGCCGCGGTTCGATTGGCTCTTTACTTTCGCCTTCACCTTCAAAGAGGACTCCTTCAAGGCAAGCCACCAGGATGGAAGGAGAATTTCGACGCCAAGAAACAGGAGTTTTTCGCTTGCGTCGGTCAAGAATTCCCATGCATCCGTTTCCGAAATCTCCCTTTTTAGACGTCCATTCTCTCCAAGCCATGGTACGACGAGTTGCCAGCGTTTCGTAGCACGCACCACTTCGCTTGCATACTTATTCCAGCCGCGCGGCAGTTTTTTTCCTGTATAGGTTTCGATGATATTCTCATCCCTTTTGGAACGAAGGGTAACATCAAGTACCCAGGGCCCATTACCATCCGGAGGCTCAGTCAAACGGAGACCTATAGTGAATGGTTTGGGATCAGGCTGGGTCCCAAGCCATTCCTGCCAGCTGTCTTTGTCAAAAAAGGCCTGCAATTCTTCGGGGGAAAGTCTTGAATCCTTTAATGCCCCGACGGCTTCACTCCATTTATGCTGCATAGGTGAGTAGTTTTTTAAATACATATTAGCGGCACCGTTATACCATTTCTCGATAAAAGTCCGATTGGTTTCCACTTCTGGTGAAGGGAGATCTAAAGATATTTCTTCTTCCCAAAAGGAAGGGACGAATTCCTCCTCTACCTCTTCCGGCAGCTTCCAGCCGATGGAGTCCAACTGAAGATTAGTGAAATCCGGTACGGGGATCCCCGCTTCGATGGATTCATGAAGAACAGGCGCAGCAGACAGGCAAAGGGAGGATATCTCCGACCATTCCCATTCTATGAAGGAGTTGAAACTCTCCTTCGCAAAAAAGTTGAGGAGTCCCCAAGCGTCAAGAATGAATACAGGATTTCCATCAATGGTATCCGAAGTCATTTTAGTTCCATAAAAGCTTGCGTCATCCCAATTGAATAGCAACCTGCGTATATAATTCGTGTTGAGGAAGGCATTCTCTTCATTGACGGCACCAAGGGCGTAGGATCCGTTTTCGAGAGCCGCTATTTTGATTTTTAATTTCCCTGGATTAAACATCGATAAGCTTACCCCTTTTTAGTTCTTCTTGGAAAGCGCGAAGCCGTTTGGTTGAATCGGCCACATACAGAATATAACGGTCGAATACGTCTTCCTTTTTGCTCTTTTTATAGATGGTGCGCATCCTTTTTAAATAACGGACAGCTTGCTTATAGGCAGGCCGGTTCTTTAAGGAAACTTTTTCCTGGACCGCATGGTAATAAAGGGGCAGGATTAGTTCCGGTTCTTTAGAGACCACTTCTTTGATGGATTCACTGCTGATTAAGTCAATGCTGATTTCTGAGTAAATATGCATCTCCACCCATTTTTTATATTGTCCTTGTTCAAAAAGGAAATTTGCATAGTTCCAATAGCTGTGCGGAAGGGTGGCTCTGTAGAATTTCTCTAGCAAATCGTTCCGTTTTAATTTATAACAGCAACTGCTGATTAAAGTCGTAAAGGTCCTTACGAAATCTACCCGCTGATAATAATCGGATAAATCGGCAAGGAACCCCTGGACATTAGCGATGATGAATTCAATGAAAGGAATGGCCCGTGACCGATTGTCTGATTCAGACAGGAGATTCAGCCAATAAAAAATGTATGGACAGGCTTCCTTCTTCAATTCATGGAGAAGTCCAATCGCTTGTTTATCTTGATTCTCCAGAAGGGAAAGGTGAATGGCTGCGAGGGAATAGGACGTCCTCTCAGTTGTGCCCATATACTTCTCAGGAAGTTCTTTCTTGATTCGTTCCAGTTCCTCTTTACGCCATGAGGAATTGGAGAATAAGAAGCTCCAAATCTCCCGGTAGAGATCGATCTTTTCATATTCTAGACCTTCTACTCCGTCAAGTAATTTAGCTACATCTTCCTTGATGCTGAAAACGAAGGGGTCAAAGGCGAAGGGCCTGGCTTGCCGGCTAAGCGGCTGCACCGTTTCATGCAGCTCTTCCGCTAGGTCGACAGCAAGTGCATAAAAGACCCGAATCGTTTGTGGCTGACTTTTATGTAACTGAATCATTCTCAGTGTCAGCTGCATCGTGCAAAATTGCGTAACAAAATGATAAAGCAGTTTCCATTCCCTTTCCATTGGAGCTTTAGAGCTAAGGCGTTTAAAGTATGTTTGTATATGGTTTTCAATTATATAAGTAGGCTCGCCTATATGGGGCTCGACATGTTCCGCAAAGGTTGCATTCACGAATTGCTTCCATGAAGGATAGTTTTTATCTAAGATGAGGGATTTTTCCCCCGCTTGTTTAAGTAATTCACTCGCCCGTTTTACTTGCTGCAGTGCTTGGGCGGTTGAGGTATCTTTTGGTGCTTTCCATTCACTCAGCCAATCGGAAACACTAGCGTTTTCTGAATACGCAGAAAAGAAAACGGCCATTTGATGCCGGCAAATGAACCTTGAATCACATGTACAGCTTCCATCCTGAGGGAAGAGAAGATTCAACCTGGACTTAAAGCGAGTCTCATCCTGTACCTCGGCCACAATCGTATCTACCGCTTCTTCTTTAATATCAACAAGCCCCTGACGGTATAACTGGAGCCCTTGATTCACCACGTCTGAATCTTCCGGATTCCCGACCTCCAAAAATTCCGCCAGCCTTTCCCCAACTAACAACAACTCCCGCTCCATACTCTCCTCCTTCAGGGTCAATCCCTGTTAACCAAAATTATATTTTGTATATACTATCAGTACTTTAATAACCATATTATTGCCTCGGTTAACCGAGGATTTGACGTGTATATTACATCCCGAGCAATTGCCGCAATGCCTTTTTTTAGCCATCATATGCATCATGCTGGACTTATTTCATGGCCGTTCACTTTGCATCTTCATCCATTTAATCGAACAAATCATCAATGCCACAAGCCGTATATTCATTTAAACCCTGTAAAAGTCAATATCGTCAAAAACCCTCATGAATATAAGCAGTTCGGATATATAGCCTTCCAAACAGGAATAACTGGCCTTCAAGATAACGATGCCACGAATCCTTCATCCTCTTCACACTCACGAAACCAAGTGATGAGGGGCCGGAACCCTTTTTTAAAAGTGGGTTTTTGAAGCATCTCTTTATTATACTTCATTTTGGCTTGGAATTTGAAATGTAGAATAGAGGTTTTGGAATTGATATGTGATAGATTCTACATATTCTTGTGAATGGGAATAGCCATTCCCGTGGGGAATGGCTTTAATATATGGAATTAGTTTATTTTCATTTCATTCTTCCAACTGTCCAACTTTTTGTTGATGAATGTAGCAAAGGTATGATTTTTTTGTAATGTGAAGAGAAATGCTGACTTTTCCAAGTACTCTTTTGCCTCATCAAAGTTACCTACGAGTTCAAAGTTATAACCTAAATGGTAATGTAAATCCGCTAAAGCATATAATTGATCATGTTGGAGGCACCACTTTATGGCATCTTGGCAGCAGGCAATGGACTCCTCATATCGGACCAGGCGTGTTAACACTCTGCCAAAATTATAGGACAAACGTGTCTTTAGCGTTTTATCCGTCAAAAAGGGCAGGGCTTCCAAATGATCTAAAGCTTTCCTTAACAAGGCAAATGCATTTTCGTATTGTTCTTCGGCAACATACATTACACCTAGGCTACTCAAGATTTCAAGTTCCCGTTCTGAATAAATTTTATCAGTCGTATGAGTGATGGCGATGGCCTGATTAATAAATTTAATGGCTTTATCTAAATCTTTATTTTTTTCGTATTCGTATATCCCCTTGTGCCAAAGTATCAATTGATGATTCTTTTTATTCTGAAGAAAGAGAGGACTGTTCTCCTCAGCCTTTACAATTTGCTGCATTTCCTCATAATTTCGGGTTCTTCTGGCAATTTTTAATTGATAAATCACTTCTTCCACGTAATCCAGCCTAGGGGTCATTCCAATATCGAAAAAATAGTTTACATCAACGCCTAAACGTTGAGAAATTAAGTAGAGAGTGGATGCATATGGATAGACATCGCCTTTTTCAATCTTACTGATCTGTGCTTGTGTACAAATGCCGGATGCCAACTCTTCCTGGGAAAGTCCGATTTGTTTACGTAGCTCTTTGATCTTTTGTCCAACTGCAAAAAAATCCATTTTGATTCTCCTTGAAATATGCCTAGAGTTATATTTTGTTATGAAAAATCGGTGAAAGCTGTATGTACATGTCCTTAACTGATTAAATAGATTCTTTAGTCGAAATATATGGTTAAAAGAAATGTGGTTAAATATAACTATAGAATTAATTTCTATTTTAACCAATATTTTTTTAAAGAAAAGGAGGAATGACCTATGAAAAAAAGTACTAAAGCATTAGTCGTATCTTTTCTTATCATCGCCGCTTTCGTTATTGTCCCAAGCGAATTACCAGGCCTTTACGCAGAACTTCCAGGTTTATATAAATAAGTAATGAAGCTTCCAATCACTCATTCAGCATCTTCATTTGAAGATGTTTTTTTTTTATCAATGGATTATTCTTTTGCGCATATTCCTGTAGTTATAATTATCTATGCATTGGGAGTGTAAGGTCCATTTGGTAGGTGTGGAAGAACCGTGAGGGTAGTTTGGAACGCCTATTTCCTTTTATTAATTTTGTTATAGTGTAAATAACAAAACGGGGAGAGGTGTAAGGTTAATGATTGATATTAATATGAAAGTTCAGCCCTCTTTTTACGATGAAGAATGTGCCATTGTGTTTTCTTTTTACTTTGATGAGGCAACCAGGAAAATTGGTGAAGCCGTGGTGTACACATGCAAAAAATCGAATGAAAAAGAATACAGCCATGATCATATAGATACAGATGTACAAGAAAAAATCGCTTATATTAAAGAGTTTGCCATTGTAGATGAATATCAGGCAACCTCCATGAAGAAAATCCAACATTTTTTGAATGTAATCGGTATCAAAAAATGTGTGAGGCATAACCTTCAGGGAAATGAAATCGCACTTTAAACGATAAAAACTCATGACATCCCATATGTCATGAGTTTTTACCATTTAAATGAGAGCTTTGAGCATTCATTTTCATTTTTTTGACGAAATCGCTCATTTGTTTTCTTTCGCTTGGTTTAGAGTTATTTGTTCTCTCGAAAAATTTAAAGTGTTGCTTATTGCTATCGGTTTTCATGATGTCTCCCCTTTTCTTTTTTTATTTACCCTTTCTCCATTATTTAAAACGTGATTTTCATGATAAAAGGATGGATTAAATGGTAAGGAGATCTTGTGTTTATTCCTATAGTTATATTTTCATGTGTTAACGACTGTATATCCGGATTAATAAGTTAATAATAAGCCGTAAAGTCCAAATATGAAGGGATTCCGTGTTTTATCATACTGAAAATAAATGCTAAAATGGTCCGAATATCGGATTTTTCATTAGAAACATCAGTTTCTAGTACCCTAAAGTGAAGAGAGTTGGAGAACTCTTTTCGATGGCCCCCGAGCGCTTGCTTGGGGGATCTTTTTTTCTTGGATAATATGTCCACTTTATTTCTATAATATGTTTCGTTTTGTTTATATATACATGGGTAAATATAAGAAACAAGATGAATTAAACCTGGATTTATCCCAGTTTAATCGGAGGAATATATTTTATGGATGTGAAAGTAAATAAGAATGATCCCACGAAGCGAGCTTTCCAGCAATACATCTTTCCGTTTACCCTTGAAGGAAATATGATTGAAAAGTTTGTCGAAAAGTTGTTTGAGGACAATTTCGTTTTTTTGAACTTGAAAGATATGGAACAACAAAATCAATTTTACGGTGGCCATAAAGTTTCACACCGTAAATTGGAAAAGTATTTTATGCCTTACATCGAGCCGATATTATTTCCAGGTAACGCACAACAGAAGGAAGGCTTGCGCCGTTTTACGAAAAAACTGGATATTGAATGTACCTTCGAATCTCCCTATCTAAATACCCCATTTATTATTAACTCTATAGATATTTTTATATGCCCATTTCATATTGGCATGATGAATCTTCGTGTTACGTTACCTGAAGGACTTTCCTATAATGATGTGCTCTATTTTGGCGATACATTCCGAATCCTCGAACCGATTGCTGATGACGAAGAGAAAACGAAAGTCGGCTGTCGGGAAAATCAGTATGAACAGGTGAAGGATTTCATCTTTAATGAACTATTGCCGCCAATGGAAAAATATATGGATGAAGATCAGGCGGACCCGACCTATTTTGGCAGTTTACCCTTCTTCATCGATGAAAGAATGTACGTAATCAGTTATATTGCATTCCCCGAGAATCGTGAAATATCTAAAAATGACTTATTCCGGATCAGCGAGCTGAACGGATATGACAATGATGGAGCGCCATATATAGGGGCACTAAACCCTGATTATATTGAAAAGTATTATCAAGAAAGAGTATATGACAGGTGGGGCAAGGAAACCTATTATGTAACAAGCATGTATCATTTTGCGTGTGTCACGAAAGCAACAAGTAAACTGGAACAGGAACTGGCAAGCGAAATGTATGGCCAGCACTTTTATACAGTGTTGCTTTTCTTCTATTATAAGATCGTACTGCTCAAATTGGCTCATGAGAATTCCCAGATAGATGTAGAAAAAGATCAGTCGGATACGGAAATGCTGATTTTCATGATCACTGAGTTTTCTGCAAAATATTTATTTACAGAAGTCAATAGTACGGCTATCGGTAAAGAGCTATTCAAAAAAACGGATGAAACCTTCAGGATAGCTCCACTCTACAAAGAAGTGAAGGAGACCCTTTCCTACCTTTATCAAAATCAGGATAAACTGGCTGGGAAAAGCAGTAATTATCTTTTGCAAATACTAACGATTTATACGGTTATCTCCGGGATATTCGGAATGAATCTATATATTGAAGATTGGAAAGGGAAATTACCTTGGAAAGCATATATGGATTACACCTTATACGAATGGATAGCTGTCATTGTAACGACAAGCGGTCTCATCATTTCGGGCGTCATGGGTTTTTTCTTCTTGAAAAAATGGTTGCAAGAGAAGAAAAGCCGAAAAAAAAGAATGCTTTAGTAAAGAGTCCTGTACACTATGTACAGGACTTTTGCTTTAGAAAAAACATGGTAAATTAGCAAAATGAAGAAATTGGTCATACAAATTCCCCCATTCCCCTAATATTTTGATAAACTATATGTATACCATTCTAACTATTCATTGGGAGGAAATCATGAAGAAACTAGTTTTAGTTTCCAGCTTATTGTTGATGAGCGTATTGTTCCTGGCCGGATGCTCGGATGAGCCAAGTCCAGAAGATCGCTTTGCGGCATACACGAAGCTTTGGAATAAACAGGATTTTAAGAAAATGTACGAGTATCTGTCACCTGAGACAAAGAAAGAAATCAGTGCGGATGAATTTGCGAAGCGTTATGAAAAAATCTATAAGGGCATAGAAGTCAACCAATTAAAGGTGGATTATAAACAGCCAAAAGAAGAAAAAGATCATAAAGATGGAGAAAAGGTAAACCTTGATTATACCGTAGATATGTCCACTATGGCGGGGGCTGTCAGCTCTGACCATAAAGCGACCCTTGTCAAGGAAGGGGAAGGTGAGGAAGAGAATTGGTACATAAAGTGGGATGAAAGCTATATATTCCCTCAGTTGGAAGCCGGTGAAAAGATATCGGTCGAATCGTATCCAGCCATTCGCGGGGAAATTGTCGATCGACATGAACGTGGTCTTGCCATGAATGGAACGGTATCGGAAGTAGGAATTGTGCCAGAGAAAATGGCCAACGCATCCGAAACGGTTAAAAAGGTCGCTGGAATCCTCAATATGTCCACCGACGAAGTGAATCAGAAATTAAAACAATCATGGGTAAAGCCCAGCTATTTCGTCCCTATCAAGAAAATGTCAAGTGATAATGCTGCAACCCTGGAAAAGCTATTGGGCATTGCTGGGGTATCGGTCAATAATACGGAAGAACGCATATATCCATATAAAGAGGCCACTGCCCATCTAATCGGATATGTCGGCGAGGCATCGGCCGAAGACCTGGAGAGATTAAAAGGAAAAGGCTACACCTCAAATGACGTTATTGGCAAGCGCGGCCTTGAGGAAGTTTTAGAGGAACGCCTTAAAGGGAAACCGGGCGGTAAGATCTTTATTAAAACAGCAGATGGCGAAGAAAAGGTGATTGCTGAGAAGCCCGCTGAAGAGGGAGAAACAATTACATTGACCATCGACGCCGAGCTTCAAAAGGATATCTTTAAGCAATATAAAAACGAAGCAGGATCAGCATCGGCACTTGATCCGAAGACCGGTGAAACACTTGCACTTGTTTCAAGTCCGTCATTTGATCCTAATAAATATATATTCGGGATAACAAAAGCGGAACAAAAAGCGCTTGAAGAAGATCCAAAAAAACCGCTTCTAAACCGCTTCAGTTCGACGTTTGCACCTGGTTCAACCATTAAGGCCATAACTGCGGCAATCGCATTGAAAAATGGCGTGGATCCGAATGAGGCGATCAATATCGAAGGAAGAACGTGGGCCAAATCGACATGGAAAGACCATTCCATTACAAGGGTTTCTGACCCCGGTGTTCCAATCGATATGGAAAAGGCATTAATTTATTCAGACAATATTTACTTTGCCCAAAAAGCATTGGGGCTTGGAAAGGAAAAATTCACAAATGGACTCAAGGCATTCGGATTTGATGAAGCTTTGAACTACGATTATCCGATCAAAGCATCGAGCATTGGTAAGATCGACAGTGAAGGACGCTTGGCAGACGCTGGATATGGTCAAGCGCAAGTCCAAATGAGCACGCTTCATCTCGCTATGACCTATTCAGCCTTCTTGAATGAAGGAAATATCCTGGCACCTTCGTTGATAGCTGGAGATAAAATAGAAAAGAAAATATGGAAAGAAAATGCCATATCAGCTGACCAAGCAAATCAGATCACCAAGATGCTGACACAAGTGGTGGAACATCCTAAGGGAAGCGGACATGGAATAAATGATCTTGGCATCAAAATGGCAGCCAAAACGGGTACTGCTGAAATCAAGGCATCCAAAAATTCTGACGGAACGGAAAATGGCTGGTTTGTTGCCATGGACACGGAAGATCCAGAACTTCTCATGGCCTGGATGATTGAAGATGTGAAAGGACGTGGCGGCAGCCATTTAGTCATCGATCATATGAAACCGGTTTTGAAGAAGTATTTGAAGTAAAGAAATAATTCATCGGTAATGGGTTATATGCATCTAGCATTTACCCTAAAAAAGTTGGACATGGTTTCTTCCGTGTCCAGCTTTTTTATTTTTTCACCGGTTATGGAATGAGTCACGTTATCTCAATATTAAAGGTTGGATTTGAAGGATAATGAGCCATACATCCAGAATGTAAAAAGAGAGTTCTGTGAACGGAATATAGTTTGCCATAATCATAGAAGCCTTTACGAATAATGAAAAGGGAACCCGGGACCTGAATTCTATGGTCCTGGAATCATTCAGCAGCAGTGACATCATCCTCGCCGTTATGGACAATGAATTGAGCGTACAAGGATCTGGAAATCTTTGAAGGATAAATAGTTTAGGGAGGATGAAGAGGAATGAGGAGTCTAAAGTATTTGTTTATTGCTTTCTTTATCATTTTTTCTGCATTTCCTTCTCATGAAGCATCGGCAACGGAAGAGAGTAAAACGATGGAAGTGAAACTGAAGAATTACTTAGGGAATCAAACCAGTGTCAAATTAACGGCAACCGGGGACTATCGTACTTCAGGGAGAGAGACATTCATCAAGGAGGGGGAAGAACTGACTTTGAAAATGGAGTCAGGAAAACTTGGCGTTTACAAAGATTCCAAGAAAATGGGATCCGATGCCTCCTTAAAGATAATTCCTGTTAAACAAGATGCTTTATTGTCCATAAACGGCCGGCCGTATACAGGATCATTTTTATTTACAGTGGAGGGCGGTTACATTCGTCCTATCAATCATGTTTACATTGAAGATTATCTAAAGGGCGTTGTCCCGCGGGAAATGCCCGCACTATGGCATTCCGAAGCCTTAAAGGCACAGGCAATTGCAGCCCGGACTTATGCACTTCGCCATCAATCTGCATTAATTGATGATACGGTTTCCTACCAAGTATATGGCGGGGCGGACGGTCACTACCAAACTAATTCAGCCATTGAGCAGACAACGGGTATGGTAATCAAACATGATGGTGAAATAATCGAAGCGTTTTTTTCCTCAAGCAATGGAGGCATGACCGAATCGAATTCGAATGTTTGGTCAAGTGGGAACCCTCTTGCATATTTACCTATAAAAGAAGATTCCTATGATACAAAAACAAATTGGGCGATAACGCTGGACAAGCAGCAAATTGACCTGTCAAAGAAAGATTTATCACAGCCGGATGAATGGTGGACAAGTGTACAGGAAAAAGATAAAGCGGTTGTACCTAAGCTGAAGGTTTGGCTGAAAAATAACGGATATGCCAAGCAGGATATTAAAATTGCTGAAATACCCGCTTTAACCTTAACTGGTAAAAAAACGGGAGGCCGGGTTACGAAAGGCTCCATCCAAATCAATTTCTATGTAAGGAATCTCGTTGATGAAAGGGGGAAACTTTTGGAGCAAAAGGTTAGCCTTACGAATGTAGCGGCTTCCAAAATCAGGGGCATGGTGGGGCAGGATGTGATGAAAAGCTACCTGGTTGACCATTCATCTTCCAATCCTTCCAGAATTGCTATTGAAGGGTCAGGATACGGACATGGCGTCGGCCTAAGTCAGGTTGGAGCGAAAAACAGAGCGGAAGCAGGTCAAACGTATCAAGAGATCTTGGGGTTTTATTATCCTAACACTAATATAGAAAAGGAATATGGACATGCAGTGTCTGAACCTAAAAGGGATCCTGTTGCGAAGGCGGCACCGAATCCAATAAACCTAAAAGCGAAGCAGGATCATATAAATGATGGGGTTGGAATCATATACTCCCTTAAAGAAGAAGCTGTAGTTTCACTCACGATTAAAGATAGTAAGGGGAAAGTCTTAGCCACCCCAGTCCATGACCAAACCTTGAAAAAGGGGAGCCATTCAGCAACCTGGAACACGAAAGCTGTAAATAACGGTACATATACAGCAAAAATGTCTGCAATGGACCGAAGCGGTAATGAAGGTTCGACAACAATGAAGATTAAGATAAATAAGGATGCGTCGGCTCCGGATATCACCGATGTCGATACATCGGGTAATTACAGTACCGAGAAAGCGAACATAACGTATATAATAAATGAAAATGCCAATGTAACAGTGGAAATCAAGAACAGTAAAGGAATAGTGGTTGGAACCCTTGCTTCAAGGCAGGTCACTAAAGGCAGGCAATCGGCAACTTGGGATTTCAGAAATATGTCCACCGGGACGTTTACCGTGACCATCTCCGCTAAGGATGAGAGCGACAATCGGAATACCGTTTCAACGAAAATCCCTATTAGGAAGACGATGGGAATTGTGACAGCAAGTGTATTACATATTAAAGAAAAAAGAAGTACATCTTCAAAAACGGTCGGGAAACTGAACACGGATCAAACCATTACGATACTATCTCAACAAGGTGAGTGGTATAAAGTGAAAAAAGGAAGCCAAATTGGGTATGTTTTAATAAAACATGTTAAAAAATGAGTAATTAAGACGTCATTCATGGCGTCTTTTTATCAACTGGTCCGATCCCTAAATCACGAATTCACGAGTAAAAGGTGTAACTCACGAGTAAACGCACTAAACTCACGAGTAAACGGCGCAAATTCACGAGTAAATGCACTAAACTCACGAGTAAACGGCGTGAATTCACGAGTAAACGCTTGGAACACACGAGTAAATCCACTAAACTCAGGGATATCGCGCAATATCGTTAGTAATTGCCCAAAACTCGAGTTAACGCACCTCATAAAAGTAAAATAAGACGGAAGAATGAACTTAAAAGAGGAATGAATTCATTCCTCTTTTGTTTTATGCTGACCAGGTGTGAACGGAACACCGGCGGCTTTTGTGATGATTTTCGAAACATCTGTATTTTCAATGACCCCATCAAAGGCTTCGCTTCCCGGGCCAGAAGCAAAAATGGGAATCATATTGGCGGTGTGCCCTCCTGTGGAACTGGCGGCCCGTATGCTTCTATCAGCTACACCTGCCTTATAATGCTTGGCGATGGTGCTTCCGATTTCCCAATCAATTTGATGCTGTGGATAGACAAGCGTTCTATTCTTTTTTACGTTATCGATGAATTGATGAACTTCCTGATCCGTAAGGGATATATGTGCATACTTCTTGAATGCGGAAACGACACTTTCTGGAATGATTTCATTATTTTTATCGAATATAAGTTGTTTGGACATATATTCAGAAGAAACCCTGATTTTTTTCAATGCGGGGATATCCATCGTTTCAGAAGCGGAGGTCCCCATTGTTTCGTGGTCTGCAAGCACAACAATCAAAGTATCATTTCTATTTTTTGCCCAATTCACAACCTCTTTCACGGTCTGGTCAAATTCGATCGTTTCTTTCCATATTCCAGTGATATCAGCTGCATGCTCCATATGATCAATACGTGCACCTTCACTCATCAAGAAGAATCCCTTATCACTCTGGGATAAAATATCAATCGCTTTGGATGTCATTTCGGGCAGAGATGGCTCTTGTGAATGTAATACTTCTTTATCCAGCTTAAAATTCATGTAGGTAGGGTGAAATAACCCTAAAAGTTTTTCCGGTTTATTAATGGAACTAAGTTCTTCTTTCGTCGTTGTAATCCCATAGCCAGCTTGTTTAAATTTAGCGATTAAATCCTCGCCATTCTGCTTATTTGCCTCGAAATAACTGGAACCTCCGCCAAGAATGACGTCGATCCGGTTATCAAAGAGCTGCCTCGCGATATTCGCGCCGCCTGTCCAGCGGTTAGATACACTTGCACCAAAGGCTGCAGGAGTGGCATCGACTACCATATTGGTTGAGATGATCCCGACTTTTTTTCCGTTAGCCTGAAATGCATCCAATACACTATCTACCTCGGAACCATTGGCATCGACACCGATCGATTCATTGTTGGTTTTTATTCCAGTGGCAATCGCGGACCCACCTGCCGCTGAGTCAGTGACATAATTATTGGCGGAATAGGTGCGCATTAGGGCAACGTGCTCCAGTTTTTCCAAATGTAAAATACCTGTTTTTCCATATTCCATTTGTCGGGCAATTTCTATTGCACCTAACCCCATACCGTCGCCAATCAGCAATATGACATTCCTGGGAGTGTTCTTTGTTTCTGCTTGAATAGGAGAGGTCATGCAAATAAAGCAGATAAGAACGAGTAATCCAAAGTGATGAGACTGTAAATGTTTATGACTTCTGGATGTCTTAATCATCGGTAATCCTCCATTGGGTGAAAGTCTCCATATTCTTTGTTAAAATCGATAAAAAAACCCCTTTATGATATTCATTAATTTCTGCGCTATGTGAATGCAAAAGTAAAGAGCCTGCCTATATTGCCAGTTTGTGCAACAAGGAAAAAGCAATCGCCAAGAATGTTAGCTGACGAATGATCCGCCAACCGTAACCTGAACCTTTTTTACTCATTGAATAATGAAAGAATATACAGTTTTAAAATGATATTGTAATAAAGTGAAAAAAACTTTTCTATAAATTACAATATATAGGCAATAATTTATAAACAGTAAATATATAACTGTTATAATTTCACTAGAGTTCATTTGAAATAATAGGAGAGAGAACCCTATGCTATCCAGTATGAAAAAGTTCTTCAAAGAAAGCTCTAAAGACTTGAATAGAATGTATAAGTTGGTTGATGCCGTGAATCGACTAGAGGGTAAGTATGAAAGTTATTCAGATCAAGAATTAAGCGGAATGAAGGATAGATTTAAAAGCGTATTGGATGCTGGTAAAAATATATGGGATATACAAATCGAAGCTTTTGCGGTAGTAAGGGAAGCTTCTAAACGAGTATTGAATCTTAGGCACCATGATGTTCAGCTTGCAGGCGGTTTTGTCCTGAATGAAGGGGGCATTGCACAAATGAATACGGGCGAGGGGAAGACGCTTGTGTCTACTTTACCAAGCTATTTACATGCACTGTACGGGAATGGTGTCCATATAATTACGGCCAATGAATATTTGGCAAGACGTGATAAAGAGTTAATGGGACAAATTCATGAATTTCTAGGAATGACGGTCGGTTTGAACATTTCCCAATTGGAGCCTTCTGCAAAACGTGAAGCGTATGCGGCGGATATCACGTATGGAACGGCAACAGAGTTCGGTTTTGATTATTTGCGTGATAATATGGTTTTCCGAAGAGAAGAAAAGGTTCAAAGAGGACACCGGTTTGCCATTGTTGATGAGATTGACAGCATCTTGATTGATGAAGCGAGGACACCATTAATTATTGCGGGTAAGTCAAGCGATGGTACCGGGCTTCACCAGATCACTGCACAAATCATGAAGTCATTTATAGAATATGATGATTACGAAATTTTCATTGAGTCAAAGGCTGCCTTTTTCACGGACCGAGGGGCATTGAAGATTGAAGAGGCCTTTGGTATCGACAATCTGTATGGACTGGATCATCAAGAGTTATTACATAATGTAACACAGGCACTTAAAGCCCACGCGATTATGAAATTGGATGTGGACTACATTGTCATGGATGGAAGGATTGCGTTAATCGATAAATTCACAGGCAGGGTGATGGAAGGTAGAAGCTTCAGTGATGGGCTTCATCAAGCAATCGAGGCAAAAGAGGGCTTGGAGATTACCGAAGAGAATGAAACACAGGCAGCGATTACCGTCCAAAATTATTTTCGTTTATATCATTCAATATCTGGGATGACCGGCAGTGCCATGCCATCAAAGTCGGAATTCCAGGAAATATATCAGCTCCCCGTCATTGAAATTCCAACTAATAAGCCCATTATTCGTGTTGATGAGATTGATTTAATTTATAAGGATGAAATGAGCAAAATCAACAAAATCGTCACAGAAGTAAAACGGATTCATAATGAAGGTAGACCTATTTTGATCGGGACGACCTCCATTGAGCAATCTGAAAAAATTTCGGTTCATTTAGAGAAGGCGAAAATTAAGCATCAAATCCTTAATGCGAAGACGGAAGCGGATGAAGCGGAAATCATCGCAAATAGCGGCCAAAAATATCAAGTGATGCTGGCGACGAACATGGCTGGGCGAGGAACCGATATATTATTGGATGAAGCTGTCAAGGAATTGGGCGGCCTTCATATTATCGGTACTGAGCGACATGAAAGCAATCGGATTGATATGCAGCTTAGGGGACGTTCCGGCAGGCAGGGTGATCCAGGTTCAACACAATTCATCATTTCATTTGAAGATGATTTGTTTGATTACTATGATGAAGAAGAACTCGAACGGTATATAAAGAAAATCAAAACGGATGAAAGTGGATTGGTGGTGGGCCATGCACCCGAAAAATTCGTGAAAAGGGTACAGGAAACGATAGAGCAGATGCATCAATCAAGCCGTTACCATTTATTGAAGTTAGAACATGCATTAAATGAGCAGAGTAAAATCATATACGCGATGAGAGACCGGATACTAGATTTGGAATCTGGACGGATGTCGGCCATTTTACTTGAATATATCGAAAAATACATTCGTCGGCTCATAGTGAAATATTACCATGAGCATATAGAGGAACCTGATTACTCGGCCTTTATTGAAGAGCTTTCCCTTGCTTTCCTGACGTTGGATTGGCAGGCAAGTGATTTGCAGGACTTAGAAGGTCATATAGTTGAGGGAAAAGCTCTGGATGCTTTAGGTGAATTGGAAGCGATACTTGAAATTTTTCAAGCCGATGCAGAATGGCAAAATCAGTTACGTGTTTTCATGCTGCAGCATATTGATACAAATTGGATGAACCATTTAGACGAAATGAATAGTGTGAAGGAAGGAATGGGTTTAATCGGTTATGGTCAACAGGACCCATATATGCTGTTTGAAAAAGAAGCTCTTAGTCAATTCAATCTTCTATTAAGTAAAATCGAGTCGGAGATTAGCATCGGCTTTATGGAATATATGAAAAGCAATCAGGAAGACGAAGCTGCTTTGGGGAGTGATGAATGATGAGTTTTTTTGGAAAAAGGGATAAAGGGGTTAATGGAAGGGAAAATATTTTAGCTTCAGATGGGCATAAGGTACACAATCCGGATGTCACTGTTCATAATTCCCTAATGTTTCACAAGGATTGGGAAACTTCCAAGCAAGAGGAATATGTATATAAATTCCACCATCAAAGGCTGCCTGCATTAAAACCGAATCAAATTTCAATTTCCGGTGTTAAGCTGACTAGGGTGGAGGATGATGTAATCATAGTGGCTTTTCTACGAAATTCATTGGAGAAAGCTGTCCTGTTTGATATCGTGGATTTACTGTTAGTTGATGAGAACGGAAAATTATTGGCAAAAAAGGCTTTCGATCTTTCAAAGCTGGGTGAGATACCAGCACTTTCAAGCATGCCATGGCGGTTTTTATTCGAAGAAGGGGATATGTTGGCAGAATCGATTCCTGATGAAGATTGGAAGATTGCTTTTGAATGGAAGAGATAGTAGGAAAAACACTATGATTGGCGGCAGCCGGACGATATTTTTTTGCCGGACTGCCAAATCAAAACACGCAGAAATGATTAGAACAGTTGAAAGGCCTTCATCCGATGAAGGCTTTTTGTTTTTAACGGAAGACATTAAAGACTAGTTGGATAACTGCCAAATATTTATGCTGTTTTCTGTGTGCAGTTTCTCATAAATGGCAACGCTAAGTAATATTTATAAGTATTCTTCCGTAATCAGGCTTAATTAAGTCCTGGAAATAATGAAGAGGAAAGTGGCAGGAGCATGAAGAACAACCTGAATCAGCGATTGAAGGAACGGTTATTTGAGATTATGTCCATTTTAATCGTGGCAATACTTTTCATTTATACGAATGATAGGATGGGTAATGATCTTTCGATTGGAATTTTTACGATAATCATCGGCGTTGCCGGTTTTATTGTTTATCTGAAGGAATGCGTACCGAATGGAGTCCTAAAGGGCATCATTTTTTCAGTCTTCCTTCTTTCGATCATGGCCTTTTTCCTTGGGGACATTTGGTTTTATCGCTATTACTCGACACCTATCACTTCCTATATGTGGATGCAAAAAAGCAATCTGAATGGGCTTGGTGAAAGTATATTCAGTATGATGAAAATGAAGGATTCAATCTTTCTTCTGTTAGGCTTTCCAATTGCTGAGTCATTCATGAAGAAAAAATACCCCCTCAAGCATATGGCACTTGTACCGGCCGTAATATTCCTCATGATAGCGGGGCTAAAGCCGGTAAAGAATATATTTATCGATAAGGTCGATATAACCCGGCGTTATGAGGCGAATACCTTCTTGCGAAACTGGGGTCCGATCGGTCATCACGTATTGGATACGTATGCCTATTTTACTGACTCGGGAAGGCATGGTATGTCTTCGAAAGAAAAGAAGGCCGTTTCTGATTACTTCGATGAAAAGAACAGGCAGGATCATGCGTTTTCAGGCTCTTTGGAAGGGAAGAATCTCATTATCATCCAGGTGGAATCTTTACAGGCGTTTCCGCTATTTCAAAAGAGTGCCGGACAGGAGGTCACACCATTCATGAATGAATTGGCGAAAGAGGGTCTGTACTTCCCGCATGTATATCCACAGACTGTATTTGGAAATTCATCTGACGGAGAGCTGATCGTGAATACCGGTTTATTTCCTTTAAAGCAAGGGGCGACCTTTTTTCGGTTCCCTTATAATGATTTTCCGGGTCTTGCTAAAGAATTAAAGAAGTCGGATTATCAAAGTTATGCTTTCCACGGGGATGAAGAAGACTTCTGGAATAGGCAGCATGCATATCCCTCGCTAGGGTTTGATGACTATCTTTCCATAGAGGATATGCAGAAGGATGAGATGATATCGATGGGCCTGGGAGACCGCAGTTTCTTCAATCAAAGCTATAATTTCTTAAAAGATAAAAAAAATCCCTATTACGCTTTTTTCGTTACGCTGACCAGTCATGTACCTTTTTCGCTACCGAAGGAACAGATAACATTGAAACCTAAAGTTGGAAAAGAGGACAGCTATCTGACTAAATATTTCGAAGCAATTCATTATACAGATTCAGCCATCGGGGATTTCGTAAAGAAGCTGAAGGATGACGGGAAATTGAAAGGCAGCGTGATTGTCATATACGGAGATCATGATGGACTATTTTTAAAAGATAAACAAGAAGTTGAAGCGTATTACGAGAATAAAATTAGCGATGAGCAGTGGATTGAAAAATATATGCCCATTCCGTTGATCATCTATCAGGAGGATATGGAAGGAAGAACGATTAATAAGGTAGGGGGCCAGGTCGATATTTTACCAACTCTATACGATTTATTAAATATTAAGAGTTCATCATACTTTGGGGAGAGCATGCTGAATGGCGAAGATGGCGACGCATTGATATTAAAAGGGGATTATGGTTCTCAAATGAAAATAAATGGAAAAGGGAAGGTCGAAGGATTTTCACCAGAAGACCAAAAGGAGGTTGATCTGAGTGACCAAGTGATACGTACCGATTATTTTAAACAAACGAAGGATTGACCGAAAAAAAGAGGATGACTGATAAAAGCCATCCTTTCTCCATTATAATCCCAGATGTTTCTTCACACGGTTCTGGGCTTCAAGTTTTATATCTTCTGGAACAATGTTGTACCAAATGCCATCTAGCTTTTGATTGTCACCTTCGAGAGTATATTGTTTTATATTTTTAAGGGATGATTTATAGTTATTTTGGATACTCAACATTTCATTGAAACTTAAATTGGTTTCCACGTTTTTACCTAGTGCCTCGAAAATATCGTCATAATTGGTAAGTGTTGAGAGACTTGCTCCTTTTTTCATGACGGCTTGGATAACCTGGCGTTGCCGCATTTGCCGTCCATAATCCCCGCGGGGATCTTCCTTTCGGATTCGGGAATAAATCAACGCCTCTTTTCCATTTAAGTCGATTGTGCCCTTTTTAAAATTATACCCTTTATAGGCAAGGTCCATATCATTATCAACAGTGACACCGCCTACGGCATTCACTATATCCTGAAAGCCTTCCATATTCATTTTGACGTAATAATCAATTGGAATATCTAAATAGGCCTCCACTGTGTTTATCGACATGGAAACTCCGCCATAGGCATAGGCATGATTCATTTTATCATTTGTGCCTTTACCGATGATTTCTGTACGCGTATCTCTGGGTAAACTCAATAATTCAATGGATTCTTGTTTAGGATTAACAGTCATGACAATCATCGTATCTGATCGACCTTTGTCATTTTTCCTTTCATCCACGCCAAGAATTAGTATAGAAAATGGATCTTTGCTTTTGAACTTGATGTCATCTACACGCTTATCCGTTTTATGCGCAGTACCTTGCATAGTTTGAATCGCACCTGCCAAAGATTGATAAACTGAAGCTCCATAAGCAACTGTGCCAATGAAAAGGATAAGAAGGGTGAAGCCGATTATTTTAAACGATTTGCGTTTCTTTTTCTTTTTTTTATGTTCGGATCTCATCTAATTCCTCCCTGAACCATTCCACTAAATGGAAGATGTGAAAAAGTACCTAGTCGGTATGTTTTTAACTATACCTTTTTTTAATCAAAAATAGAATAGTTTCTTTTTGTACTTAGAGTGCATATTTACCTGTTTTTATTCAAAAAAAACGAAGGATTCACAGAAAATGAATTCCTTCGCTTCCTAATCATTCGAATATTAGTTAATTATATACCCATATATAAAAAGAAGATGTGATTCTCTTACATGAACTTCGGCTTTAAGAGAAAGTCTGCAAGTAAATCCTATAAACTTCTATAACCGATGATTCTGCTCTTGAAATAGGAGTTTGAAGTAGAAGTGATTTCTACTCCCTTACTTGTTGAGGCATGAATGAACTGCCCGCCGCCCAAGTAGATTCCCATATGGCTTACAACTGATTTATTAGAACCCGTTGCAAAGAAGATAAGATCGCCACTTTTCGGTGAAGTAACCCTTTTACCCATATCATAATATGTGGAAGATGATAGCCTGGAAACTTCATACCCGGCCTTTTTGAACGTATAGTAAATAAATCCGCTGCAATCGAAACCTGATGGGGAGGCGCCCGCCCACGAATAAGGTGATCCAATTAATTTCTTTGCTTCGGAAACGAGTGCGGTTACTTTGTTCCCGGAACTTGGGGCTTCCACTTTTCCATCATTTTTATCTGCAGGGGCTGTACTTGCCGATTTACCTAATTTTAGTTTTTGTCCAACTCTGATTAAATCGGATTTTAACGAGTTGTTAGATTTAAGCTGAGCTACAGTCAAATTGGTTTTTCTGGAAATTCCGGAAAGTGTGTCACCTTTTACCACAATGTATGTAGCTGAATTCGCTGGGGTCTGTGTAACATTGGACGGCTTGGAGCTGCTGGGTAAATCAATGGTAGTGGTAGTGGTTGATTTAGATACGATAAGTTTAGCACCTGCATAAATTCTATCGGATTTTAAGTTATTCAATTTCATCAATTCAGCAAGTGTAAGGTTATGCTTGTTTGCTATCCTTGTTAAGGTATCACCTGAAACAATGGTATATGTGGTATTTTTTGTTTTTTTCACGGAAACTGAAGAAGCATTTGATGTTGTTTTGGAGTTGGATGTAATTAATTTTTGATTAATTTTCAAAAAGTCTGTTTTTAAGTTGTTAAGCTGTTTTAAGTCTTTTACTGTCGTATTATGCTTCTGTGCAATTTTACTTAGGTTATCGCCGCTTTTGACTGTATAAGTACTGGCAAGGGCAGGAGAAACAAAAGTCGAAGATAAAATGGCTAATGTCGAAAATGCGACTATACTTTTTTTCACGGTTTTCCACCTCGAATATGTCTTTTTCCCTATTCTAACAAATGAAAAGGGTTAAAAAATATTACATTTTTGTTACAAGGGGAAAATAGTAGTATTTTACTGGTTTATATTGGTTAGGTTTGAGAGGTGTAATCTACAATATTTTCTATATTATGAGTCCTTTCTCACAATGTGGCTTCGTGCTTTCCTATTTGTCAATCCCTGTAAAAATAGCGCTATTTTTAAAATGTTTATTTCCTGTCCCATCTAATTTCACATTGAGAAGGTATTTCCTTCTTTTTATGAGGGGTTATTGGATATTCTGCCACTTAACATTAAAAACCCACTTCATTTTACAAAGTGGGTTGATTTTATTTAAAAAGGAAATCAACTAAATTCCTACTTGAATTTCCTGTGGAGTATTGATTCCATTTTTGGTTAAAGGGAGCAATCTTCATTAATGATTGATCTGCGACCCGTATTTTCCCTAAAAGCTCTTCAGTGGTAGATACCACCGGTCCGGGCATGGAAGAGGCGTAATCCTCCCAAAATCCCCGTTCCTTCACATACTTTTCTAAGTCATATGCAAAGAATATCATTGGTCTTTCCAAAAAAGAGAATTCAAATGGAATCGAAGAGTAATCGGTTATTAAAAGATCCGTACTGATCAGCAGTTGATTTACGTGAAATTCACTTTTGACAGGGTAAACGAACCCTGGGAATTTATGTTGTAGATCATCCCCCGTTTTTACAGCTGGATGCAGTTTAAGTAATAACGCATATTGTTCGTCCTTTAGTTCCTTGTAGAGCATTTCCAAATCGAGTGCAATCTCTCCGTTGTTCAAGCCGTCATTACGAAATGTAGGGGCATATAAAATGATTTTCTTATGCTCAAGTTCTGGATATTTGGCTAGCAACGAACTGCGTGCATTTTTTTTTGATTCATCATTGAAAAAGAAATCAGTCCGAGGTATCCCGGTTCTTAGAATATGGGATGTCGGCAATTGAAAACTTTCTTGATAAATTTCCGCCATTCTCTCTGAACCTGACGTAACATAATCAAATTTTTTATATACCTCTAAAAATCTTGTCCTTGCACGGGCAGAGCGGTTTTGAATGGAAGGGTCTTTTGCCCCGAATTGCTTAACGGCACCGGCCGCATGCCACACTTGAACACATTTCACTTGCTTTTTGAATCCAATGGCTGAAAGAAAGCCAAAATAATTATCAATGATGATCCATTTTGATGTAGCGAGGTGATAAATCGATTGGATCATGGCAATGATATTATTAGATTCAAACGGAAGGACGATGGTTTTTCCATCGTCCTTCACTTCTATATGACTGCTCGGCTTCATTAAAAATACTTTTTGAATAGGAATGTCCTGCTTGTCCATTTCATCCGCTATATATTGGCAGTTGTCCCCGAATGATGTGACAAAGGTCGTTTTATCACGTAAAGGGAAAAGTTTAAAGATAGAGAATAAAACCTTAAAACAAAAAAGGTAAATTCCTATCGCGAATTCTTTAGCCATTAGTAACTTGTAAAAGGTCATCTTTAATTTGGGATGTAGAAATGCCAATTGTTCTTGGAAGGTAGACCACTTCACAAACTTCAGATAATTCATCGAATTGGCCTTTCCAGTCATCTCCCATTACAAAGATATCTACACCTTCACGAAGGATGTCTTCTCTCTTTTGTTCCCAATTGTCTTCCGGTATAACCTCGTCCACAAAGCGGATTGATTCAAGGATCATCTTCCTGTTTTCAAAGCTATGATAAGCCTTTTTATCTTTTAATGCATTGAATTCATCCGTGGAAATGGCAACGATAAGATAATCCCCTAAATCTTTAGCACGTTTTAATAGATTGATATGACCCCAATGAAGTAAATCAAAGGTTCCATAAGTGATTACTTTCTTCATTTTTATTCCTCCTGTAAGACTCTTTATTTCCTTAATTAAATTAGGATATATATTTGGACTATTAGAATATTAAATGAAACAATAAAACAGGTAACCAGCTTTTCAGGGCATTCAGCTTTTTGCTTAAAGGCAAGACAAATGCGTTTTTAAGTAAGTCTTTCTCCTATTAATTATAACTTAATAGTTTTACAAATAAACCACAATTTTTTTACAAATAAACCACATTTATTTAATTTAATGATAATTGTAGATATTAATTTTTAAGCTATAATTAAATGTTGACTAAGTTGTATTATTCTGGAGGGAATATTAATGTGTCCATACAAAATATTTTATATTGAAATAGATATTGTATGGTTTATATTGAATAGTATTTAATATAATTTCAAACACACACCACTCTTATTACTTGAAGTCAAAGGTGATTGCTTAACAAAATTACAAAAAAAATATTATTCTTGCTGTAATTAGAATAAGCCATTCACATTAACCACATGTAGGTGAGAACATCATAAAATCCATGTTATATAATATAGAAGTTGAAAGTGTCATTAAAAAATCTAAATTCGATCTATAAAGGCAGAGGATGAGTCATGTATAGACTCTAAACCTACCGGAGAACATTTTATAGACCCATTTAGCCTATTCCTGTATTGAAAGCGTTAACTATGATGTTAAGAATGCTCCTATGCTATTAAGCATCTTGATTTTGCTATACCCTTTCTATTCTGGCTGGCAACGGAAGGACATGCAAATGATTTTTACGTTAGTCCTTCCTTGGCAACGAACACATTGTGCTCAAGGTGACAGTCATTGGCTTGTAGAACTTGGTCTTTTAGCCGATTGAAGTAAAGGTGTTGTTTTCAACCCAAACGATATCAAAAAATTAAGATATGTAATATTCGATGTAAGCTGCAAGTGACTCACATTTAAAGGTTCTATTAGGATAAGCTAACCAATAATGTCCCATTTTGTATATTCAAGGCGATTTGGGTAATATATGAACATTTCACCTGATATTGAGGAAAAACCGAAAAAAGTTTATGATTTTAAAGTGCAATGAAAGATTCATTTATTTAAATAATTTGTTATAGGTGGTCTAAAATGATAAAAAAGCTTCTTAGAAAAAGGAAAGCAAGAAAAACCCCTAAAATTAAGTTGAAACAAGTTCTGTCCATTGTGCAAGAGGAAAATACGCTCTTTATAAAAGGTCAATTTTCAAAAGAACATTATTGTGCGAAAGAACTATGGCTATATTCTAGGGGAAATGAAAATCAAAAATTTAAAATAGCGGAATCGGTGGTTTCACATAAATTTGAGTTTGAAATAAATCTAATAGATTTAATCCGAAAATTAGAAGATGAACCCCATTCTGTTTATGACTGTTATATCAAAGTTTCCGTTCCAGTTGAAAATCTAAGCAAAAAATCAATCCTTAATATTGAACATAAAGCTGAATATGTAGAAGTATGCGAACAGGTTAATATTGAATATCCAATTCGTCTAGGGCGTTTTCAGGAAACATACACGAACAATTTAGGTTTTTATACCTATGAAGATAAACAAAGTATATTCTCTATAACCAATAAAGGGAATTTATCTCTTTATATCAATAAGACCCCTGAAATTTCGATTAAGTCTCAAATCGAAAAAATCACCAACAAGTCGAAGACAATGCACATTAGTGGTCAAATCTTCACCAAGAATTCAAAGATAATAAAAGGTGAGAGCCTAGTAAAAGGCAGGCAAAGTGACAAAGAATATCAGGCAAATATATCTTTTATTCATAATAAGGAAATGAATATTAAGAAATATGGACTGAATCGATATATATATGATATGAATTTGGATTTAGAACAATTGGTCAGTGTGGATTTGGAAGATGATGTATATGATATTTACATGAAATTATATTTGCATGATCAGGAAGAGCCGAAAATGATACGCGTCGGAAGACCAACCACCAGAACTAAAATATTCACTAAAAAGACCGATGTTATCTCGGATAATGGAGTTACTATAGTCAATCCATACTATACCTTTAAAGCAGCTAATTTATCTTTGGAAGTGTTTACCTTCCCTACGGAAACATATCGATACTTAAAAAGGATGATGGGGTGGAGGCGATTTCTGGGTTTATTTAAAAAGAAAAAGGATGTCTGGATTATTGGAGAAAGAACTTATAAAGCCCAGGATACTGGATATCATTTTTTTAAATATATGAGAGAAAATCACCCTGAAAAAGAAGTGTATTATGTAATAGAAGAAAGTTCTGTGGAAGCTAAGAACGTCGAGCCCTTTGGAAATATACTTTATTTCAAGTCAAAGGAACATATTAAAAAGACAATGGAATCAACACGTATTATTTCATCACATCATCCGGATTATTTATATCCTTTAAGAACATCTGAATTTAAAAATCGTGTTAAGGGTGTTAAGGTGTTTCTACAGCATGGTGTTATGGGTACTAAGAATATGGTGGCAAACTACGGGAAAAAGGCAACCTCTGGTTTTAGTACGGATGTTTTTCTAGTAAGTTCAGACTTCGAAAAGGATATGATCGTAACTGATTTTGGGTACAACGAAAAAGAAGTATTCACAACGGGACTGTCAAGGTTCGACTCGCTGTTTAAGGATGATGTTTTAATAAAGCGGCAATTATTGATCATTCCAACATGGAGAGATTGGATTACATCCGATGAAATATTTTTGGAAAGCGAGTATTTTGAAAGGTATCAGAAATTAGTGAATCACCCGGTTTTACATGATTTATCTAAAAATGATGGGTTTGAAATCATTTTTTGCCTTCACCCTAATATGCAGAAATTCACGTCTTATTTTAAAGATGCTCCAGTTAGGGTAATTAGTCAGGGTGAAGTGGATGTCCAAAGATTAATTAAGGAAAGTGCGATTATGATTACGGATTATTCAAGTGTAGCTTTTGACTTCAGTTTTCTGCATAAACCGGTGATTTACTATCAATTTGATAGAAACCGTTTTATAGGGAAAAGACCGTCACATTTGGATTTGGATAACGATCTTCCGGGTGAAATCGTTGATGAATTGGATGAATTGTTAGGTGTTTTAGCCGAGTATGCCAAGTCTGATTTTGTCATGAAGAAAAAGTATATGGACAAGGCTGACCGTTTTATTAAATATCGCGATGTTCATTCTAATTCAAGGATATTCGAAGTGATTCAACATGCTGAAAAAGATCCAAATTCACTAAGTAAATTATATAACCATCCGGTTGTTAAACTCTTTGTTAATCGATTTAGGAAAAGTAAAAAGTATTTCCCTGTTATGAAAAATGTATATAAAATTATGTCAAGGCTTATCCCGGTTGACAGGAATCTTATTCTTTTTGAAAGTGGAATAGGAAAACAATTCGCAGATAGCCCCAAGTATATATATGAAGAGCTAGTGAAAAGGGACAATAATTATAAAAAAGTTTGGGTGTATAATGGTAATTTACCGATAAAAGGAAAGAATACGAAGCTGGTAAAACGTTTAAGCCCGGAATACTATTATTATTTAGCTAAAGCCGGCTATTGGATAAATAATCAAAACTTCCCTACCTATCTAAGCAAAAGGAAGGAAACGACTTATATTCAGACTTGGCATGGTACCCCTTTGAAAAAAATGCTATTTGATATAGAAAATATACAAGGAAGGGACGATGGGTACTTAAATCGGGTTCATGGTGCAACGAGAACTTGGGATTATTTAATATCACCAAGTCCATATGCGTCCAAGGCCTTCAGAAGTGCTTTCAAATATGAAGGAGAAATATTAGAAACGGGCTATCCAAGAAATGATTTATTTTATAGGGAAGATGCTTCAATGACCGCCAAGTCCGTGATTGAAAAACTGAAGATACCAACAGGAAAAAAAGTCATCTTATATGCTCCTACATTTCGGGATAATCAAACATCTAAAAATAATAAATTTATTTTTGAGTTGAAATTTGATTTAGAAAGAATGAAAGAAGCACTTGGAAATGAATATGTCCTATTGTTAAGGATGCATGTTGTTATAAGTAATAATCTCAGCATCCCGAGTGAATTTGAGGATTTCGTTATAAATGTATCCAATTATTCAGATATACAGGAACTTTACCTGATTTCTGATATATTGATTACTGATTATTCTTCAGTAATGTTCGATTTTGCTAATACTGCTCGTCCGATTTTGTACTACACTTATGATATGGAAGATTACAGAGATAACATCCGTGGATTCTATATGGACTTTGAAAAAGAAGCACCAGGTCCGTTTTTAAAAACAACTGAAGAGATTATCGAGACTATTGGCGATATTGATGAAATAAACAAGCTATACAAAAAGAGATATAGTTTATTTAGAGAGAAGTATTGTGGAATAGAAGATGGTAAAGCTACACAGAGAATCGTGGATAAATTTTTTGATGATTGATTCCTTAAAGGGTATTTTTGCTTTTAAGTAACTGGTAAACTGGCTGCCTAATCGAAACATGTGCCTCTACACATAAAGGAGAGGAACCGTATGAATTTTTTGGTGCGTCAAAAAGCGAGGGAACTTTTAAAGAGCGGCAATATTCAAATAAAAAATAATCCTTCAAGCTTAAGAAATAAATTTTTAGGAAAAGTTAAAAAAGTCACTGTAGTTACTGCTGCTTTTAATGCTGAAAAATTCATTAGAAAAACGATTGAATCAGTAATAAATCAATCCATGGGTATAGATCAGATTGAATATATAATTATAGATGATTGTTCGACTGATGATACCGTTAAAATTATTCAGGAGTATGCAGCTAAATATAAAAATATATGTTTAGTTTCCCTTCAGGAAAATAATGGGTCACCTGGGACCCCCAGAAACATTGGAATAGAACTGGGAACATCTAAATATATAACTTTTTTGGACGCAGATGACTGGCTTGCTCCTGATGGACTGGAAAGCCTCTATAACATCCTGGAGGAAACAGGTGATGATTATGTAGTGGGCAAAACGGTAAAAGTCGAATCTGAGTCAGAGACTGTTATTGGTGAGTTTGCTTCTATTAAAGAAAGAAGAAGCATTACCCCATTGGATGTTCCGCACTTTTTTTATCATATGGGTCCAACTGCCAGAATGATGAATTTGTCTATGGTTAAAGAAAATGAAATTGGTTTTCCAAATATGAAATTCGGTGAAGATAAATGGTTTTTTACAGATGTTTTCTTTAAAGTCAGAGCAGTTTCAACTACTAAAAAACCTATTTATTATGTCAACAGAACTTCAGAAAATCCATATTCTTTAACACGTGTTACGAATGTGTTAGATAAAAGAAAAGCGGATGTCGAAATAATAAGGTATATTCAATCCAAGGATATAGCCATTGAATTGAAAAGAGTGGCCCTTAACCGGATTTATGAGTACGATATTGTAAAAACGTTCGACAGTCAAACTTTTGTGAAATCCAAGAAAAAAGAAGATTTTATAGAAGTATTAAGGGAGGCTGTCGAAACAACGAAAAACTTGTCATATGACTTTACGAATGAATTTAAAGTCCCTATCTATAAATTTGCCATTGAATTATTCATGGCGGATCGTATTGATGATTTCATAAGGTTATTTGAATGGTTAAAGCGAGATGCTAATAAAAAATATCTTATTAAAGATTGTTTGCCTTATTATGAACTTCCATTTCTGGAAGGTGATTATCGCTTCGTAAGGATACCGATGCTTGCTCGTGCAATAGATTCTTATGTTATCGATAATGTCTACCACCAGAGTTTTGAGATTTATGGTGATGATATAAACAACATAGAGTCTGTATTAATACGTGATAGAAAAAGAATGGACAATGAAATCAACTGTGAAGTTCGAATAGAAGGTAATAGAGGTCATTTTACTGTTTCATTAGATGAAATTGACCGAATGGAAAAGTCATTATTTACAGTGTTCATTCGATACAATGATTATCAATTGGTGAATATTAAAAGAATCCTGAAAAATAAGATGGCGTATAATAACAAAAATGTGGAGTTTTATACAACAGTGGCAAATAATTTGGGACTAGCTATAAAGTCTTTGGAGTAGCTGTTAGAGGTACACCAAAAATAAGCTCTCCCCTTTATTGGGCGAGCTTATTTTTAATTTGATATATTTGAGAAGAAGTTTGATGATGATTGTATGTAGTGGGTTATGGGGATTGTGTTAATAGGCTGATAACACAAAGAAAGACAGTGCTCCACGATTAATTATAATCATTATTCAATTATTACTAATTAATAAAAAGGGAGATCAGATATGTCAAATGAAACAATACAAACCTCAAAGAGACCTTCCTTTCTATCGCTATTAAAAAATGGGGCTAAAGCAATTATTTTAAGAGGATATAAAATGGCTTTTGCAATGGTAGGGCAAGTATTGCCAGTGGATCATAAGCTTGTAATATTTGAGAGTTTTTTAGGAAAGCAGTATAGCTGTAATCCACGAGCGATTTATGAATACTTGCAGAGTCACCATCCTGAATATAAAATGTATTGGAGCGTAGATAAAAGATATAGTGCTCATTTCAAAGAGGCAGGCATTCCGTATCTCAATCGTTTTTCATTCAATTGGCTGCTTAAAATGACCAGGGCCCGTTATTGGGTAACGAACAGCAGGCTCCCGCTTTGGATTCCGAAGCCGAAGCACACAATCTATTTGCAAACGTGGCATGGGACGCCATTAAAGAAACTTGCTGCAGATATGAATGAAGTACACATGCCTGGAACAACGACGGATAAATATAAAGAAAATTTCCATGCCGAATCAAGTAAGTGGGATTATTTAATTTCACCGAATGCTTATTCAAGTGAAATTTTTGCCCGTGCCTTCAATGTCGATACTTCTAAAATTCTCGAAACTGGTTATCCGCGCAATGATATACTTTACAATGGGAATAATCGTGATACAATCGACTCATTGAAACAGAAGTTGGGTATACCAATAGAGAAAAAGATCATTTTATACGCCCCTACTTGGAGGGATGATGAGTTTTATAGCAAGGGAAAATATAAATTTGAAATAAAACTGGATTTGAATCGAATGAAACAGGAGCTGGGGGAGGAGTATGTCATTTTGCTCCGTCTTCATTATTTGGTTTCTGAGAACTTGGATTTAACAGCTTATCAAGGATTCGCCTACAATTTATCCAATTACGAAGATATTAGTCATTTGTATCTTATTTCGGATTTATTAATAACCGACTATTCATCCGTATTCTTTGATTACGCAAATTTAAAGCGTCCGATGCTTTTCTATGTATATGATATTGAAAATTACAGGGACAAGCTTCGCGGGTTTTACTTTGATTTTGAAAAGAATGCGCCAGGTATGTTAGTAAAAACATCTGATGCGGTCATTGATAGTATCAGTGCGATCAAATTTGAAAATAACAATGAGTTCAATCACTTTCACGAACGGTTTTGTGCCCTCGAGGATGGCCAGGCTTCACGCCGTGTCGTAGAAAAGGTGTTTTTAGGAAGGTCTGTGTAATATATGAGTTCAGCTTTGACCGTTTTAAAAGAACAAATCAATAATTTTTATTTGGTAAGGCGTTTATCTGTTTATGAGGTGAAAAGTGCCAACAGTAATAACTATCTGGGAATCCTATGGGAAATCATCAATCCGATGATACAGATTGCGATTTATTGGTTTGTATTCGGATTTATAATCTTGAATCGCGGTGAACATTTCCTTCCATGGCTGATGGCAGGGATCGTTGTCTGGTTTTTTGTGAATCCTTCAATAACCCAAACGTCCAAATCCGTCTTTTCCCGACTGAATATGGTATCCAAGATGAGCTTTCCGATGAGTGTCATTCCTTCGTATGTCATTTTTGCTAAGTTGTATCAGCATCTTGTGCTGCTGGGGGTCATTATCATACTATTAGGTTTTACTGGATACCTCCCTACAGTTTACATCATACAACTGCCATATTATGTTGTCGCGACGGTTGCGCTGTTATTTTCATTTGGCTTAATCTCGTCAACCTTATCAACCATTATTCGTGATTTTCACAATATGATCGTGTCATTAATGAAAGTCTTGTTTTATTTAACACCAATCCTTTGGGTATTAGATGCTAAAGATCATCCAGTAATCGTTAATATCATGAAGCTGAATCCTCTATATTATATTGTGGATGGGTATCGAGCTTCGTTATTGGGGGAATCATGGTATCTAATAGTGAATTGGGAATATACGCTATATTTCTGGGCAGTCGTAATCGTCTTCTTTTTGATAGGTTCCTCGCTGCATGTTAGGTTTAGAGATCGCTTTGTTGACTTTAAGTAAACTGGAAGTGAGAAAAATTGGAAAAATCGGTAATTGTCAAAGATATAACGAAAAAGTATAAATTATATAATAAAAACTCGGAAAAATTATTGGATCTCCTTTTACCTAAAAGCTATGGGGAAGAGTACTTTGCTCTGAGAAATGTAAGTTTTGAAGCGGAAAAGGGCGATGTAATAGGATTTGTCGGGGTCAACGGATCCGGGAAATCCACATTGTCCAATATTATTGCAGGTATTATCCCGCCTACGGATGGAAATGTCCAAACTAACGGGAAAACGGCTTTGATTGCCGTTTCATCGGGCCTGAATAATCAGTTGACGGGCAGAGAAAACATTGAGCTGAAAATGCTTATGCTCGGATTCGATAAAAATAAAATCAAAGAACTTGAGCCTGAGATCATTGAGTTTTCAGAGCTTGGCAAGTTCATTGACCAACCGGTGAAATCCTACTCAAGCGGTATGAAGTCCAGGCTTGGTTTTTCCATTTCCGTGCATATTGATCCAGATATCCTGATTATTGATGAAGCCTTATCGGTCGGGGATAAAAACTTTGCTGAAAAGTGTTTGGAGAAAATGAACGAATTTAAGGAAAAAGGCAAAACGATGTTCTTTGTCAGCCATTCAATCGGTCAGATGAAGAAGTTTTGCCAAAAGGCTCTATGGCTTGAATATGGAGAGTTAAAAGCATACGGTGCCATGAACGAAGTAATGCCGCAATATGAAGCATTCTTAAAAGAATATAACGCCATGTCTAAAAAAGAACAGAAAAAGTACCGTGAAGAACAAATGAAAAGACGTAGTTCTACACTGGTATGATAGTGAAAAGCAGACCCGGTCATCGGGTCTGCTTTTTTTAGTTAAGCACTTCATCATAAGTTTTCTCAAACCGCTCGGCAGCTGTAAGGTGGGAGTATTCGCTTTCCATTTTATATCTTGCTTTCGTAGCTAACATTGTTGCATATTTAGTGTCATTAAGCAGAATAGAGATCGCTTGTGCAAGTGCTTCTATATTTTTTTCCTCAACTAACAGACCATCTTCACCATCAATGAGAATCTCCTTTAAACCTCCGATTGCACTTGCAATGACGGGTGAGCGGCAACTCATCGCTTCTAATGCAGATATGGAAGTCGCCTCTTCCACCCCGTGGGAATGAACACTTGGGATGAGTACGATATCCGATGCTTCATAGAGGCTATGCATTTTCTCGAAAGGCACTGAACCTAAGAAAAGTACGGAATCGGATAATTTGAGCCGTGCTGCCGCTTCCTCAAGCCGGGTTCGCTGTTCTCCTGTACCCGCATAGACCAATACCGTTTCAGGATGGTTTTCCAGAACCTCCGGCAGAGCAAGGAGCGGGTAGATGACACCGTTCTTTTCCGTCATTCTTCTAGGGACGAAAAGCATCTTTTTATGTAGGGGGATTTGAAAATCCTGACGGGTTTGCTTCCGCTTTTCCGTTTCCGGTTTGAAAGCTGACACGTCAATGAAGTTCTTGATCGTTTCCGCCTCTATATGTGCCAAATGATTTATATAGTCTTTGATCCTTTGATCGACCGTCACAACTTTTGCAGCAGACTGATAGGCTTTTCTTTCAAGCTCCCGAATGATTAAATCTTCTTCACTGTCCGGAAGGAGGGCGCCCCTGCTGACTGCTTCGAATGAATAATACCCATGGACAGTTTGTACCGTTGGAATCCCGGATTCAATGGAAGCAAGCGTTGCGAAAATGTCTTGGGCATTAATGACATCATAGTTTTTTTTCAAGCTTTTAATAGATGAAGCCAATAATTTTTGGCGCTGTTTGTCATTGAAAAGCTGACCGCTCCCTTGTTTTACTTTATTCAATAAAAAACCGGGAGCCTGGGCGAGCATCTTCCTCTTGAAAGGGGGCAATTGAGAGAAAGATAATATGTCCACATTATGGCCCCGTGACATTAACCCCTTTTTTAACGTAGTGATATGACTTGATAGCCCTCCTTCATGAGGGTAGTTGAAAATCGTCGTGATTAATATGTTCATAATGGCACTCCTTCTTCTAATTTATTACTTTGATCTTATCCTTTTCATTACTTGCAGGCTGCTTACTTTAAAAAGCATGGCTAATGCGAAATATAATMCGAATACCAAAAGCGATATGATCACTAATTCCATAATGATGGGGAACGTTTCGGTAAGCGGATGGACCCAGAGCGCAAGTCCGAATATGATGGTTCCGATGATGATCAGCTTGCCGCTTTCCTGAAAAACATCCCTGAAAGCGGCCTTGTCCGTTCTTTCTGTCTTTAACCATAGGAAGCCGAATAGGTAGAGAGATTGCAGGAGCATGGATATCCCTGTGGCTAAAGCAATTCCGCCGACACCAAGATAACGTGATAGGACCCAGCTGAGCAGGACATTAAGCAATACGGCGAACAGGCAGGAATACATGGCCACTTTTGTTTTCTTTAAGGCATAGAAGGCGTTCATCAAATAATCCCTTAATGCAAAGAATGGGAGGGAAGCTGAATAAAAGGTAAATGCATTATAGGTCGTTTCGGTGGCTGAAGCATCGAAAGCCCCGCGTTGGAAAGCCAGAGTGATTAAGCTGTTTCCGCTGATTAACATGACGATCATGAAAGGAATGGCTAAAAATAAAAGTGACTTCAGACCTTTTAAGGTCAAATTAAGGAAAGATTGATAGCCTATAAGTGCCCGCTCGACGATTGTAGGATACAATACGGTAATCAACGGCGTGAGGACAATGCTTAATGGCAGCCACAGCAGCCGATTCGCATAGTTCAGAGCTGATACGCTTCCGGTTTCGAGCGAGGTGGCAATGATCCGATCGACGACACTATTCAATTGGATCGCCAAAGCGGCGATGATAATCGGGTAAAAGGTGTACAGTGTTTGAACGATCTGCCTTTTATGAGGCAGGAAAGAGACGATGGGCCGGATTCCGAATCTCTTTAATGATGGGTATTGAATCAGGAACTGACTGGCCGCACCGAACACAAATCCCCAAGCCAGCCCTTCAACCCCAAAGGGAGCAGCGAACAAAACGGTGGCTGCTATAATGACCGTGTTTTGTGCAGTCGAAGTGAGTGCTGGAAGAATAAAACGCTTATTCGCATTCAGGACTCCCGTCGCCATGTATGAAAGTGTGAAAAATAGTAAACTTGGCAGCATGATCCGGGTCAGGGACTCCGTCAGAGCAAGTTCCGAATCAGAGAAACCGGGGGCTACCATTATGACGAGCGGCTTTGTGAAAATCATGCAGGCAATGGTCATTAATCCGGCTATCAACATAAAGAAGGAACCTAAAACACTGATGAATTCATCAGCTTTCAAAGGGTTATTCGCCTTCTTTTCCAAGTAAATGGGAATGACGCCTGCCTGAAGACCGCTGCCGAGGGCCGTAAATAAAATGGTTGGTATGAGGCTTGCCACGAAAAAAACATCTGCCATTGACGATGCACCGAAATAGGCGGCAATGATCGATTCCCGCCCGAATCCGAGGACTTTTCCAATGGCTGCAATAATAGTGACTAGCCCGACCGATTTAATTACATGTGAAAGAGTAGGCATATTTTCAATCCTTTAAAGTGATATCCTTTTGTAAACAGAAACCTAAACAACTATAAAAAAATAGTGTAAACGTTTTATCTTCTAGAATATTGTAAAAAAGTCCTGCTAGCAATGCTGCTAACATCAGGCAGATAGTAAATACCGTTAAAGTGCCATTTCTCGATTTAATGATTTTACGGTAGGTAAAAAGAATGAATGCAAGTACCGCGAGAAAACCCAGCACCCCAGTTTGAACAAGAATTTGGATATATTGATTATCGGTATACATCCTTTCACCAATTTTGTATTCCTGATAGATTGGTGAGGAAAAGGAAAGGGTGGCAGAATCTCCGAAGGTTGCTAGCCCTGTGCCCATTATGGGATGATCTTTGAAAATTTCAAGTCCCTTGATTAGGACATATAATCGGCCCCATTCTGTACTTTGGTGAAGAGTCGTATTAGAGAACATTTCAGAAAATCGATTGGAAAGGGCATGTTCGTGTTCTGAAGTGGGAGTGCTGCCAATTGCCATATTTTCCATGGGAACCGATGCGGATACCTCCACTTTACTTGAAGCGAATAGAACAGGGTAATAAATCAGAAGCAGGCCGAGACCGAATGAGCCTACAGCATATTTGAGAAATGATTTATTTCTAGTCCAAATTATAAACACGAGCGCCGCGAAGCCGAATGCAATCATCGTACCCCGTGAATAGGTGAGCAGTAACGTACCAGAAAGTAAGATGGACGCTAGAAAGACGAAGGGTTTATATTTTTTCAGTGACTGAAATAGAAAGAAACTAAGGAATAACTGAATGCTTAAGAATAAGGCAAATACATTAGGGTTGGCAGGTGCTCCATAAATCCTCATCCGGTTAGTTGGAGAAAGATTCCACATTTCCCATTCATGGGGCAGCAAGATCGTACGTGAAAAGATTTTCTCCAATATGCCATGCAGGCAAAGAAAAATTGTAAATATTAGGATTACCTTCAAAAAGCGAAAGATATCCTTTCTTTCTAGATTTAATTCACCGATAATGTAAAGAAGTAAGAATGTAACAAGCAATGCCCGGAGTTCGAATAGGATGGGGAAGATACCCACTCCGTTTAGGAGTCCAGCTACTGCACCCACAAAACAAAACAACCAAAATGGCACAGTAAAATGATATTTAGAAATTTGCCATTCGTATTTCTTGAAATTTTCCATAAGCAAAGAAATGAATAAGGTGAGGATGATCAGATCACCTGTATAGGTTAAGCCGCTATTCAGTTCCATCAATAAGGGACGGGCAGGGAAGTAAATGAATAGAATTAATAACAGGTTTTTTTTATTTATACCGATAAAAACGAGCATTAACACCGTTGCCATGTAACCGGTGATAGGGTGAGGCACTGCTAATGGGACGAGCAGGCACATGATTAGAATGAATAACGATTGTTTTTCTATAAATTTCAATTGATTAACCACCTTTGAATCGAAAATCACGTTCTTTGATGTGTATGAAAAAATTTCTTGAATAATACCCCACCCTTTAGATGTATAGTACATATGAAAGGCTGAAGTGAAATGACAGAAAAGTTTGTTGAGATACTATCCATACCATTCATCGATAGCAATATGGATGAATTCATGAATGGAATGATCTATCCAAGATTAATGAATCAGGAAAAAACGTTTGTCGTTACGGCAAATCCAGAAATAGTTGAGTATGCAAATGAACATCAGGATTATAAGGACATCATTCTATCGGCTGATTACATCACTCCGGATGGCATTGGTATTATTATGGCCTCTAAATGGCTAAATCAACCTTTACAAGAGCGGATTACAGGATTCGACTTGATGAATGAATTATTTCGGGTCGCTGATGAAAAAGCGCTGAAGGTATATCTGCTCGGAGCGGAGGAACAGGTTATTGAATCAGCGGCCCTTAAAGCAAAAGAGCTATACCCTGGCCTCGAGTTGGTGGGATACAACCATGGTTATATCGATATTAAGGACGATAGCCTGGCCAAGTCCATAGCGGAACTTGAACCTGACATCATTTTGACTGCATTAGGGTTTCCTAGACAGGAAAAATGGGTTTCCAGGCATTATCCGTTATTTAAAAAAGGAATCTTCATGGGAGTTGGGGGAAGCTTTGATGTTCTTGCAGGAAAGGTGAACCGCGCCCCGGTTTTCTGGCAGAAGATGCGTCTTGAATGGTTGTACCGACTGATCCAGCAACCTTCACGGTGGAAACGGATGCTTGCTTTGCCAAGATTCGTTTTCAAGGTTAGACGGTTAAGGAAAACGGTCCAGCGTTCCTGAACATAAGGAGTGGAATGGATGAGAGTCTTGCACTTAAACGCTGGCAATGAAACTGGCGGCGGTATGTTTCATATTATGTCCTTACTGAACCAATTGAATAAAGAGGAGTGCTTGCTTGGTGTATTTGAAGATGGTGAACTTTACCGGCGGGCCATGTCTTCCGGGATACAAACCGAACTTTTCAAGCAACATTCCAAATTTGACCTTTCAATTTTGAAACCTTTACGGGACTTTATCCGTCTTAATAATATAGACATCATCCATACCCATGGACCGCGGGCGAATATATATGGTGCCTTTTTAAAGCGCTTCATTAAACGCCCTTGGCTCCTTACTGTTCACAGTTCACCTCATCATGACTTTTTGGGTCAGGGTGTAAAAGGAAAATTGTTTACGGGACTTCATGTAAGGTCATTTAAATATGCAGATCATATACTGGCAGTTTCCGATCGCTTTAAGCAAGGCTTGATTGACCAAGGAATCGACTCGTCCAAAATAACAAAAATCCTAAATGGAATCGACTTTGAAAAGGAATTGCCTTTCCCCTTCCAAAGAGATGATTTTGGGTTTAGGGCAGATGATTTCATCATCATCATGCCTGCAAGGCTTGAACCGGTGAAAGGTCACGAATTTGCCTTAGCGGCATTAAGTGAAGTGGTATCGAAATTCCCCCATGTAAAACTGTTGCTTTTAGGGGACGGGAGCAGGAGAACTGCTTTGGAAGAGATGGTCTCGGAAAAGGGATTATCCGATCACGTGTTCTTTTTGGGGTATCGTGAAGATTTAGAAAGAATCTACCCAATGGGGGACGTCACGTTATTGACTTCCTTAAGCGAAAGCTTTCCACTGGTTTTACTTGAAGGAGCAAGGTCCGGTCTTCCGGCTATCACTAGTGATGTTGGCGGTGTAAAGGAATTGATTCCGGATGGGGGAAAGGGCTGGATTACAGATATAGGAAATGTCGATCAACTGAACTTGGCGATCTGCAATGCTTTAGAATTAAAAAAATCCGGGGACCTGACAAAGATAGGGTCGGATTTACAAAAATTTGCAAAAAACAACTTTTCTATAGAGATTTTAGCCAAAAACGTATATAATGTTTATTTGAGGATGAAAAATTAAAATAAGCATTTATATATAGGTTTTCTTATAGATCGTTACGGGTATTAGATTTTTAGTTGAATTGAGGTGGTTCTTGATGTTAATAGGGGCCTTGTTGGTAGCCTTTTTATTATCCATTTTTTTGACTCCTTTTGTCGGAAAGTTGGCCTTTAAATTAGGAGCTACCGATAAACCGAGTGAGCGAAAAGTGCATAGTAAAATTATGCCGCGCATGGGCGGTTTAGCTATATTTTTGAGTTTTTCCATTACATTCTTAATTTTTACGAATGACTTGTGGGAGCAATTGCCTCTTCTGGTAGGTGCTCTTGTCATCATATTAATTGGAATGGCTGATGATATATATGAATTAAGAGCTGCACCCAAATTCCTTGGCCAGATTTTGGCTGCCCTCATTATCGTATTATGGGGCGGTCTTCAAGTGGAATTCATCAATTTGCCGTTCATTACCGATACACTTGAATTTGGTGTTTTAAGTATACCGATCACCATTTTGTGGATTGTCAGCATCATTAATGCAATCAACCTGATAGACGGACTGGATGGTCTAGCAGGCGGTGTCTCGACAATTGCATTAGTGACAATTGCAACAATGGCCCTTATTAAAGGGGATCTATTCGTTGCCATGGTCGCATTGATTGTGATTGGAAGCACTCTTGGCTTTTTGAAATATAACTTTCATCCGGCAAAGATTTTCATGGGAGATACAGGTGCCTTATTCTTAGGTTACATCATTGCTGTCCTGTCCCTGCTAGGATTTAAAAACGTTACGATGATTTCCTTGATCGTACCGATCATCATCTTGGGTGTTCCCATTTCGGATACATTTTTCGCGATTATCCGCAGGGTCGTCAATAAACAGCCGATTTCGGCTGCTGATAAATCCCATTTGCATCACTGTTTGATAAACTTGGGATTCACTCATAAGCAGACTGTTTTGCTCATTTACGCTTTAGCTGCTTGCTTCGGCTTAGCGGCGATAATCTTTTCATTTGCAACGATGTGGGGAGCTTTGATCCTTGTAACCGGACTCCTGCTGATCATAGAGATATTTGTGGAGAAAATCGGTTTGGTCAATTCAAACTATCAACCATTGCTGAAGATGCTCAACTTTAAAAACAAGCCATAATGCTTTGCAAATAGATTAATAGATTTGAATAGATGAAAAGCCTCCAAACGTTACTATAAACGGTTGGAGGCTTTTTTCTTCTATCGGTTATCCCTGACTTGGAAGTGGGGTAAGAATTTCAGAAGTGAGCCGGATGATTCATGAAAAAAGGAAACCCCCACTACATGAAGAGTGGGGGTTTCACTTTATTCTTGTGTTTGTGATTGAACGGCCTCAGTTTGATTGCCTTCTTTTGGCCCCAGGTTCAGGTGGGATCGAAGAGTCTGCCTAGCGTTCGCTACTGATGTATCGTTTAGTTGATAATAATAGGTTCCGTTAATGTAAGAATCCTGACCTTCAAGTTTGATGGTTTCAAGATTAAGACCCTTATCGGTAGTCACATATTTTATGAAACCCTTAATTTGTGAGAATTGTAGGTTCGTCGTCATATTGTCACCGACAGCTTCCATTACGTCTGTATATTTCGTTAGGGACCCAGCAGAAGTTGCTTTAGCGACGATGGCTTTAAGGACTTCCTGTTGACGCTCACCACGTTGGATATCACTGTCCTTTTTACGTGTCCTTGCAAAGGCTAATGCCTCTTCACCATCAACGGTCTGTAATCCTTTTTCAAGATGGATGCCATTCTTCTTGTCATGTGAATCCAGTTCATTTATTTCATAAGGTACGTCGACTTTGATTCCATCCAATGAATCTACGACATCGATGAAAGCATTGAAATTCATGCGGACATAATAATCGACAGGGATATCGAGTAGCTCCTCAACTGTGTCCATCGTTGCTTTTGGTCCACCTGCAGCATGGGCCGCGTTGATTTTCGTGGTTACGCCTTTGGCTGGAACGTACACATAAGAATCACGGGGGATGCTTAAAAGTTTAATGGATTTCTGATCTTTATTGAATGTGGCCAAGATTAAAGCATCAGAACGTGAGTGTCCTTTATAGTCACGTTTATCACTATCATCGATCCCTATGAAAAGAATCGAGAAATTATCTTTAAGGGGATCTACCGCTTCACTCCGCTTGGCTGAAGCTTCAACCGGGTCATAGGAATTCTTGAAAACATCCTGGGCTTTCAAATATATAGTTGCAGCATACGTAGTGGCCCCTAGACCAAGTACCAGTAGGGGAACAAGCAATAACCAAAGCCTCTTCCGCCTTTTTTTCTTTGTTTTTTTAACTTTATAGACACGCCTAGTAGTAGACATCTTTTTCTTCTCCTTTTAAATAGCGAACATCAGACATAAATCGCCATTTTTCGAATCCTACAATATATTTCGTCATATATTAATTTTAATTTTACAATGATTTAATAACTTCGTAAAATATATATTTCTTTTCAATTATATTACAGCAAAAAAAAGGAAAAATATGCAGGAGAAAATCAAGCGAATTCCTGTTCCAAATAAAGCATTTCGCCTTCTGTGATTTGGCCTTGACCATTTGTCAGCTCTGTCATCCAGGCGGTATATGCCTCTTTTTGTTTTTCTTCAACATATACTTGGATATCGACCTGTTCAAGGTACTTGATTTCCTTTATTTGATAAATCGAAGATCGCAGTTCATTTTCCAATTTTCCAAGCCAGGTATAGTCGACGGTTGTCGAAATGACCCGCATTAAGTTTCTAATGACTACACCAGTGGCATTTATTCCTTCTGAAGTCGCTTTACTGTAAGCGCGAATGAGACCTCCTGCACCAAGTTTGATGCCACCAAAATACCGTGTGACGACAACGGCGGTGTCTTTCAGTTCTTTTTTCTTTAGAACTTCAAGGATAGGGACGCCTGCTGTACCGCTAGGTTCTCCATCGTCAAGGGCTTTTTGGATTTGATTTTGTTCCCCTATCATATAGGCTGAACAATTATGTGTTGCATCTTTATGCTTTTTCTTGATTTCCTGGATAAAGGCCTGTGCGGCTTCTTCGGTTTCGACCCTGGCGATGTGGGAAATAAAACGGGATTTTTCAATGACGATTTCATGTTCGCCGCGTCCTGTCACCGTTAAATATTGAGTGAGCATATTATTCCACCTTCGTACTTCCTATTAGTTGATTCATTATAAGGCTTTGCGGAAAAAGTGGCAATGACGATTCTATTTCATGCCGTCATGTGTAAAGAAACTTTAATATAAGAAAAAGCTGTACGTGTTATAATTAATTCTATTGCCTGCTATTATTATTAGCTGATCATATATGCTTAAAAGAATAACAATGTAGGAAAAACATGAGTTCTGTGCCATTATCTTGCCTTGTCCTTAACATGTCCTCTCATTTCAAGGATTTTGCCATTTACTAAATGCATCTGTTTCATATGATAATCAATGGAGCGGAATATCCCATTTGATAGAAAAGAATAATTTGTATTGGGATAATAGAAATGGCTTTCTGCCTTTGATGGGTGACTATTGCATGATCCCTAATAGCCGATAATATGAGATGGAAAGTTATTGCACATTTTGTGAAAATCAAATAAGGAAAATAACGTATTATTATTATTTTTTTGGTACAATATGTTCATGAAGGTTACTTTATACAAAAGTTTCCTGAAAATTAGCCATTCATGAAAAAGGAAAAAGAACTTTTTTCCATATACATAGTCTTTAAGACAAGAAATTGTTTAAGTCTTTTGATTTAAGTGGAGGGGATCTTAATGTCCATAAAAAAGGTTGATGCTAAAGCATTGGACAAGATCTTAGAAACAATGGTGAGCACTGTTAGTGAAAGTAAGGATGAAGTCTTTGATATCGGCGAACAATGCCGAAACGACTTTGAATCATTAACAAAAGAGCTCGAAGATGTGAAAATTAGGGTCGCCATTGTGATAACCGACAGCGATGCACTGGACTCAAAGGCCAGGTTTGCTCGAAAAAGGCTTTCCGAAGTCAGTATGCACTTCAACCATTTTTCTGAAGAACAGGTACGCGATGCTTATGAAAGGGCACATAAGCTGCAAGTCGATTTGCAAATAAACAGGCAATTGGAGAAAGAGCTCCGTAATCGCCGGGATGAACTTGAATTAAGGTTAAGAGGTTTACAGCAGACGATCGATAAAGCGGTGCATCTCGTCTCGCAAATATCGGTTGTACAGAATTATTTGATGCAGGATCTTAAATTTGTAGGGGAAGCCCTCCAAGAAGCGAAACGCAAACAGGACTTCGGCTTGAAAATAATCGAAGCCCAGGAGCAGGAACGTAAAAAGCTCTCACGTGAAATTCATGATGGTCCGGCTCAAATGCTGGCGAACGTCATGATGCGTTCTGATCTGATAGAACGAGTGCAACGCGAGAGAGGTCCTGATGAAGCGCTGGTTGAAATCCGCAGTTTAAAGGTCATGGTAAGGAATGCTTTATATGAAGTGCGCAGAATCATCTATGATCTTCGCCCTATGGCACTTGATGATCTAGGCCTTGTACCTACCCTCAGAAAGTACCTGCAAACGACCGAAGACTATAATACTGGCGTGCATTTGAATTTCGTCAACCTTGGGCAGGTCAAAAGGCTTCCTTCCGATATGGAGGTCGCTTTATTCAGGCTGGTTCAGGAGGCTGTACAAAATTCATTGAAGCACGCGGAGCCAAAACAGGTTCAAGTTAAACTGTCCATTTCCAAAGAGATGGTGACCGTCGTCGTCAAGGATGATGGAAAAGGGTTTGACTCTTCGATCCAAAAGGAAGGTTCATTTGGCTTGGTAGGCATGAGGGAGAGAGTCGAGCTGCTCGAAGGTGAAATGACGATCGATTCACAACCAGGGGCGGGCACTTTGGTGTTTATACAGATTCCCTATCATTTATAAATTTTAGAATAGAAACTAGGAGGAAGAAGCCGTTGAAGACTAGTATCATCATTATCGATGACCATCAGCTTTTCCGCGAAGGCGTAAAGCGTATATTAGATTTTGAATCATCCTTTGATGTTGTTGCCGAGGGCGATGACGGAAGCGAAGCTATGGATCTCGTTGAAACACATAAACCGGATGTTGTTATCATGGATATCAACATGCCGAATATGAATGGGGTCGAAGCAACAAAAATGCTCGTGAACCGTTACCCTGAAACAAAAGTAATCATCCTTTCCATTCATGATGATGAAAACTACGTACAGCACGCATTGAAAACGGGAGCACAAGGTTACCTGTTGAAGGAAATGGACGCAGATGCGTTGATTGATGCTGTTCGTGTAGTCGCTGAAGGCGGCTCATACCTTCATCCGAAGGTTACCCATAATTTAGTTAAAGAATATCGCCGCTTGGCAGCCGAAGAGGGTGCTGATCGTGATTCCGTACATGCAATAGAAATCAGGAGGCCGCTGCACCTATTGACTCGACGCGAATGTGAAGTACTTCAACTTCTAGCTGACGGAAAAAGCAACCGTGCCATCGGTGAAACCCTATATATCAGTGAAAAGACAGTCAAGAACCATGTGAGTAACATTCTTCAAAAGATGAATGTGAATGACCGTACACAAGCGGTTGTCCTTGCCATTAAAAATGGCTGGGTAGAAGTGAAGTAATTAAAGTATTCGATAAGTCCGGCTCTTCAGTTTCCGCAATGCGTGCTGAAGGTCCGGGCTTTTTTTGATGGCTCGATTTGACTAATTTTACATATTTCCGGTAATGAAGAAAGCTATTTAATGCAAATAAAGGCAATTTCAGATAGAATGGTGAATAAGATACAGAGCAAATTTTTATAAGGATGGTATTATTTATGAAAACCGCAGTCGTAACAGACAGCACTGCATATATACCTAAGGAAATTCGTGAACGTTTACATATACATATGATGCCGCTTAATGTCATTTTTTCCAATGAAGCTTACCGGGAAGAAGTGGACATTGCTGCGGATGAGTTTTATGAGGAAGTAAAGAGGCAGGAGAAATTGCCGACCACTTCTCAGCCCCCAATCGGGCAGTTTGTCGAAAAGTTCGAGGAGCTGCAACGGGAATATGATGATGTTATTTCGATTCATTTGTCGAGTGGTATCAGTGGTACGTATCAAGGAGCGATATCGGCAGGTGAAATGGTCGAGGGGGTTAGGGTACATGCCTTTGATTCGGAAGTCAGCTGCATGGTCCAGGGGTTTTACGTGATCGAGGCGGCTAAGATGGCACTTGATGGTAAAGCTGCAGGAGAGATCATGGCCAGGCTCGAAGAAATGAAACCATCGGTCAGGGCATACTTCATGGCAGATGACCTATCCCACCTACAGCGCGGCGGACGCTTAAGCAGTGCCCAAGCATTGATTGGCAGTCTGCTTCAAGTAAAGCCGGTCCTCCATTTTGTTGATAAAATCATCGTCCCATTTGAAAAAATCCGTACTAGAAAAAAAGCGATGAAACGAATTGCCGATTTACTTGGAGAAGACGCGGCAAGTGGAGAGAAGTATAAAGCTGTCATTATTCATGCAAAGCGTGAAAGTGAAGCTAAAGACTGGAAAACCGAACTCGAAGCACGATTCCCTAATGTCGAGTTCGATATCGGCTACTTCGGTCCAGTAATCGGAACGCATCTGGGCGAAGGCTCGATGGGGATGGGCTGGTATAAAATATAAGCTGGGACGTCTTTCCTTCGAAAAGGAGGAAGGCGTTTTTTTTATGAGCAAAAAGGGATCTGAGAGTAAAAGGCGAATGATATGGAGGAGTATAGTTTATTAAGAAAGAAGGTTACAGTTTGGAAAATATGGTCATTCCCCCCTTTTTTTCTCCGGAACTTCAGCACCATCTCACGGGAAGGCACCTTTTGGCCTTCGAAATCCCCTTCTCCCAGGAACTCATCGCAGGGCATCTCAAGAATGGGTATGTCTCGGAAACTTACGGAGTGCAGTCAAGCAATGGCCTGTTTAACTGTTTGCGCTGCGGTAACAAAGATCAAGCTTTGTTTTATACGTTCCCATGCAAGATTTGCAATCAGGATTGTACTTACTGCCGCTCATGCATCATGATGGGAAGAGTCAGTGAATGTACAAAGTTATATAGGTGGACCGGTCCGGGTTTTCAGTTTGAGATACCTGACAATGTGCTGAGTTGGGAAGGCACTTTATCTGCAGGTCAACAATATGCTTCTGACTGTGTCGTCGAGGCGGTAAACGGAAAAGGTGAATTCCTTGTTTGGGCTGTATGTGGTGCCGGTAAGACGGAGGTCCTATTTGCAGCGATTGAGGCAGCCTTGCTTGCTGGGAAACGAATTTGTTTGGCAACACCGCGGACCGATGTCGTTCTCGAACTCTCACCAAGGTTAAAAAAAGCCTTTCCTGCCATTGAAGTCACGGCGCTCTACGCCGGCAGTACAAATCGACATGCGTTTTCGCCACTAACTGTTTCTACGACCCATCAGCTATTCCGTTTTATTGAAGCCTTCGATGTCATCATTGTTGATGAAGTCGATGCGTTTCCCTACTCAATTGATGATTCGCTGCATTATGCAGTTAATAAATCAAAAAAGTTTTCTGCCGCAACCATCTACTTGACCGCCACACCTTCGAAACGAATGCAGCGACTATATCGAAGCGGCAAATTGAAAGCCGTTATAATCCCAGCCCGCTATCATCGTCAGCCAATCCCTGTCCCTGAAATGAAATGGAGCGGTAACTGGCAAAAACAATTTCATCAAAAAAAGATTCCTCCCGCAATCAAAGGGTGGGTATGTGAACGACTTGAGCAGAATATCCCCTTCCTATTGTTTTTCCCAAGCATTCAAGTGATGGAGCAGGCACTTCCGCTGTTTCAAATGCTGTCCCCTAAATTATCGATTGTCCACTCACGGCACCCTGACCGAAAAGAAAGAGTAATGGCATTAAGGAATGGAATGGTTCCTGGATTATTGACCACGACCATCCTGGAACGCGGCGTGACAATTGAACGGTTGGAAGTAGCCGTGATTGGTGCTGAACATAAAGTGTTTTCAGATAGTGCCCTCGTCCAGATTGCCGGCCGGGTAGGGAGAAGCTTTGCTAACCCTGCCGGGACGATCAGTTTTTTTCATTACGGTAAAAGTAAAGCGATGGTTGAGACGGTTCACCATATACAAATGATGAATAAGGATGCCATGAAAAGGGGGCTGCTGGATGAAGAGATGCCTAGTTTGTGATGAAGGAATGAAGGAAGCATTGACATGGAGGAGCCTATTGGTGAGGGCTGAGGCAAAGGTAATTTGCGAAAAGTGTGAGGGGAAACTTAATAGGATAACCGGGGAAACATGTACAATGTGCTCAAGGGAGCTGGGCAGGAATTACAGTACTGGTGACATCTGTATTGATTGTTTAAGATGGGAAAGGAATAGGGAATGGTCCGGCTATTTGTCGAAGAACATATCGCTATTTCATTATAATGAAGACTTAAAAGATATTATTGCTAAATATAAATACCGAGGGGATTATGCATTAGCTGAGGTATTCGTCCCTTTTTTGAAAGACAGGTTAAAGGACATGGAGTTTGACCTGGTAACGGCCATCCCGCTTAGTGATGAACGGCTTAGGGAGCGGGGATTCAACCAAGGACAGGCTTTGGCGGTACTTCTTGGACTTCACACTGCCGAGATCTTAACAAGGATCCATACGGAAAAACAGTCAAAAAAGTCACGTCAAGAGAGAATGTCATTACCCCAGGTTTTTCAGGTCATACAAACGGATTTGCTGGAGCATAAATCAATTTTGATCATCGATGACATTTACACTACAGGCACAACGCTCAGGCATGCAGCCAAGGCATTAAAAACGGCTGGGGCCAGAGAGGTATCATCCATCACCCTGGCTAGGTGAAACAGCTAATTTTAATAAACGTCCTAAAGTATCGCTGGTATTATTCGATATATACAGTAATAAGAATAATCGTTGTGATGGTGAGGTGAGGAAAGGCGCCAAACTGAAATTCAAGGAAATGATAAAAAAAATACGTACTACATGAAGGGTGAACAAAAAGGGTAGATATCATGGCGAAAGCATGTATGATTTGTTAAAATATCCGATATTGAGAACAATATTCGACAATGGTTGTCGAAGGAAAGATTACAGGAAATAATAAAAGAAATCGATTCTTTGTCGATAATAACAATAGGGTGAATAACACAGTCCAGAGCATTCTCATGGTCTGCTGAAGGATCATATTGTTATGGGATTAAAAAAATCGTCCGAAGGAGAGGATCTGGAATATGAAAATCAATAACATCGGTATGACAGGTGTTAACCCGTATAATCTTCAAGCCAATAAAACGGGGAATATCAAAGGGTCTAAGGTCAATGCCTCGGATAAAGTTGAAATTTCTTCAGCGGCAAAAGAAATGCAGCAATCATCTCCAATTCCTGCTGCTAGACAAGCAAAGGTGGACGAACTGAAAATCCAAGTTGAAAACGGAAATTATAAATTGAATGCGCAGGCAACGGCTAAAGGTCTCATCGATTTTTACCGGAAATGAACTAAAGTTTGAATGAAGTGGACGGGACCAGTTTCCGTCCTTCATTTATGAGCAGAGGAGGCAGCAAAATGTCTGCACGGAACATCATCGAATCGCTTGAAAAATTGAACAAGCTTCATAAAAGCTTCAATCAATTAGCGATAAGAAAAACGGCCATTTTGAAAGCAAGTGATACCGAGGCAATTACTGCCCTGCTGATTCAGGAACAAAAGCATATTAAAGCAATCAGCCAAACCGATATGGAGAGAGAGGGGGCAGTGAAGGAATTTCTTGCAGTAAATGGAACCGTGGGAAAGAGGGCCTCCATCCATGCCGTAACGGAACTGACAGGACCAGTTGAAACGGAAATCATTGAGCGGCTAAAAGCGGAATTGATTGATGAAGTGACTAAGCTGAAAGAGCGGAACGGTTTAAATCAGCAATTAATCTATCAATCCCTTCAATTCATCAATGTCTCTTTGGATATGCTGAGGCCGCAGAATCAGAACTTGAATTATGGGGATTCGGTTAAAAAGCCGGTAAAAAGCGTCATGGCAATGTTTGATTCAAAAGCTTAAGAAACAGAAAAAAGATGGAGGTTTGAGCAAATGATTTCAACCTTTATGGGTCTTGAGACGGCAAAGCGCGGATTATCCACCTCTCAAGGAGCCTTGTACACGACAGGGAATAATGTGGCCAATGCCAATACATTAGGATATTCAAGGCAGCGGGTCAACCTGGTACAGACGTCTGGCTTTCCAACTGTCGGATTGAACAGCCCGCGCGTAGCTGGACAAATCGGGACAGGGGTGGCGGCAGAAACGGTTCAGCGGATCCGGGATAGTTTCCTGGACGCACAATTCAGGACACAAAGTAATAAAATCGGCTTTTATGGGGCCATGAGCGAATCATTGTCTAAAATGGAAGGGATCATGAATGAACCAACCGACAGCGGATTAGCTGCCACGATGGAGAAGTTCTGGAATTCGCTGCAAGGGCTGACGGCCAATACGGAAAACTCCGGGGCCCGTGAAGTCGTTGCCTCAACGGGCGTCATGGTCGCGGATACCCTTAACTACTACTACAAATCGCTAACGAGCGTTCAAACGGATATCGGTAATCAGATAAACGTCAAAGCGAACGAAATCAATACGCTCATTAGCAGCATTGATCAACTCAATCAACAAATCAGTAAAGTGGAGCCGCATGGATATATTCCAAATGACCTTTATGATAAACGTGATGTACTTGTAGACCAACTTTCGCAGCTTGTCAGCATAAAAGTGAATAACGTCATTCCGACGGATTACGGAAGATCCAGCGATGTAGCTGCAGGGCTATACAACATCGAATTGATGCAAGAAGACGGTTCGTCTTATGTGCCGCCTATCAATCTAGTAAGTGTTAACCAAACTGGGATGGTGGGAACTTCGAAAGTTGAAGTTAGCTATGATAAAACGACAGGTATGGTAGACGGAGTGAAGTTCGGTTCAAAAACAATGACGGATTACAAATTCTCGGGAGAACTATCCGGTTTGATCAACAATTTTGGTTATAAAAAGGATGATGGTACGATCGGGGGAGCGTATCCTGATATGCTAAAAAAACTGGATAATATGACGACGGCTTTTGTGAACGAGTTTAATGCCATCCACAAACAAGGATATGCGCTAGGTGATAGCGATGCTTCAACATTGGACTTCTTTGAAATAGAACCAGGTAAGAGCGCTGCCCAAAGCATCAAGGTGAATAGTGAAATCGTAAAGGATCCCTCGAAAATTGCCGCAGGCGCTAAAAGCGGAGGGGCATCCGGGGATAATGAAAATGCCAAACTCCTGGCTGACCTGAAGAAGAAAGCGTTTAGTGAGTACTCGACTAAAGACCAAAATTCAAAGGAATTGACGGGAAGTTTCGACACATATTATTCCGGAATCATCGGAAAACTGGGTGTGGATTCTCAAAGCGCCCAAAAGAACCTTTCCAATTCTGTCGTGCTTGCTACATCCGTTAACCAAAATAGAGACTCTGTCAGTTCTGTATCCTTGGATGAAGAGATGACCGATATGATCAGATTCCAGCAAGCATACAATGCTTCTGCAAGAATGATGACGATGATGGACGAAATGCTCGATAAAATCATAAACGGAATGGGCACTGTAGGCCGATAATGGGAGTGAACGAACATGCGGGTAACGCAATCGATGCTAACCAATAATATGTTAAGCAATTTAAGCAGCAATTACGAGAAGATGGCCAAGCTGCAAGAGCAGGTTTCCTCTCAAAAGAAATTCTCCAAACCATCCGATAACCCTGTCGCTGCCATGATGGGAATGGGGTACCGGACAAACCTCAATCAAATAGGGCAGTATCAGAGCAACATCGCCGAGGCGACAAATTGGATCGACAGCACGGATGATGCCATTTCTGAAGCTGTTTCCGCCATGCAGCGGATACGTGAGCTGACGGTTCAGGCCAGCAATGGTACGTATGAAGGCGAACAACTGAAAAATGTTGCTGAGGAAATAAAGCAATTAAAAGAACATCTCATAACTCTTGGCGACACACAGATAGGCGGTAAGTATATTTTCAACGGCCAGGATACAAATGTGAGACCGTCTTCCGTTAAAGATGGGAATGGGAATACGGTGTATGGCACAGGAGACATAAACCTTGAAGTGTTTTCCGGGATTTCCCTGAAAATCAATACGGACGGTTCGAAGATTTTTGGTGATGCGCTTGCCGCTGGGGGAAGCATTGACCAAACAATCGACGCACTTGAAAACGGTGGTGACGTGAGTGGCACGCTGGCAGGACTTGACGCAACCATAAATACTTTCTTAGGCATGCAAGCACAGGTTGGCGCAAGGCAGAATCGGATTGAGCTGATGACGGACCGCCTCAAACAGCAGGAGGTCTTTGCTACTGAAATCCTTTCGAAAAATGAGGATGTCGATATCGAAAAAGCAATCATGGATTTGACGACCCAGGAAAGTATCCATAGTGCTGCATTAAGTATCGGTGCAAAAATCATGCAACCGAGTTTATTGGATTTTCTTCGCTAAGCTATTCTTAAAAGGATAGCTTTTTTCTCTTAAGGAGTGTTGATGATGCAGATTCCACAAATTAGATTGCAATCCACCTCAATGAAGATTGGATTGAATATAGAACAGCCTGTACAGCAAATCGAACAGAAGGCAGCGGACCAATCTATCGAACAGCCGCAAGCAATCCTGGAAATCCGAACGGCCCCAGGCAAGCTGACGATCGACCAGTCACAAGCCAGGGGAGATATGGATTTAAAAAGCCTTTCAAAGCGAGTGGAGGAATTTGCCCGGCAGGGATATCAAGATTGGCTGGCTGGTATGGCAAGACGTGCTCAGCAGGGGACGGAGCTAAGGCATATTGAAAAAGGCGGTAATGCACTCGCTGAACAGGCCAGGCGAAACAGCAAAGGGCCGGAGAAGCAATTCAATCTTGGGTGGATTCCCTCTCATTTCAGCATGAAGCTTGACTATCAGCCGGCCCAGGTGGAGATTGAAGCAACCGCTCAAAGACCGATCATTGATGCTCGAATCAATAGACCGAACCATACATACACACCAGGGAGTGCAGATGTGGAAATTCTACAAAAAAATGCGCTGGATATAGATTTCATCAATTTATTTCCGGATGAGATAGGTGAGTGAAACAATGATGATTCTACAAACAAAATTTCATGGCGAAATCGAATTAGTGGAAGAAGAGATTTATCGATTTGATAGCGGGATACCAGGATTTCTAGAAGAAAAACAGTTTTGTTTGCTAACTCTGGATGACACGCCCTTTTTCGTCCTGCAATCTGTAAAAACAAAAGAGGTTGCCTTCATTGTGACAAATCCTTTTGAAGTGTTTCGTGATTACGAAGTGGAGCTTCCGGATGAGGTATTATCTTCTTTACAAATAGAAACGGAACTGGAAGTCATTACTTTCGTCATATTAACGATTCAAGACCCTTTCAGTGAAACGACGGCGAATCTTCAGGCTCCCATCATCATAAATGCCTCTAAAAAAACGGGAAAGCAATTTATCATGAACGGCAGTGAATACCGTACAAAGCACAGATTGATTGAACCTCCAGCAGAACAGGGGGAGGAATGATGCTCGTATTGACCAGAAAGCTAAACGAAGCGATCATGATTGGCGATGATATCGAAATTACGATTTTGGCTGTTGAGGGAGAACAAATTAAACTGGGTATCAATGCTCCTAAAAGCGTCGATATCCATAGGAAGGAAATCTACCTGTCCATCCAGCAAGAAAATAGCGAAGCTTCTGAAATAAAAACCAATCTTCTGGAAAATATAAATGAGTATTTCAAGAAAAAACCTTGAAAACCCGCTAAATATGTTTCCAAGCAGGCCGATATTAAATATACAACGATGAGCAGTGAAATAGACTTAACCATTGCTTTCGTAAACAACCACATGGACGTGGGAACTTAAAACTCAAGGAGGAAACATAAAATGATTATCAATCACAATATCTCAGCTTTAAACACGCACCGTCAATTATCAAGTGCAACGAATGCTCAATCTAAATCAATGGAGAAACTTGCATCAGGTATGCGTATCAACCGTGCAGGCGATGACGCTGCCGGTCTTGCAATCTCTGAAAAAATGCGTGGACAAATCCGCGGTTTGGACCAAGCTTCCCGTAACTCACAAGATGCTATCTCTTTGATTCAAACTGCAGAAGGTGCATTAAACGAAACGACTGATATTCTGCAACGTATGCGTGAGCTTGCTACACAAGCAGCAACAGACACCAATACTGGTACAGACCGTAATGAAATCCAAAAAGAAATCAATTCCCTAACATCTGAAATTAACCGTATCGCTAACACAACTGAGTTCAATAATCAAAAACTATTAAACGGCGACAAAGATGGAGCAGCAGTGGCAGGGAAACCAGCAGTTGCAGGAGAATATTCATTTGATTTTGGATCAATTTCCACCACTGTAGACGATACAATTGAAATTGGTGGTCAAACATTCACAGTTGTAGCTGCCGGGGATGAGGATCCAGCTACAGGTAAATTCAGTGATGCAGATACATTAAAAGCTGCCATCGAAGGTAATGCCGCACTTAAAGATAACTATTCTGTAGCTGTTGATGCTGGAACAGGAAAAATTACTTTAACTCAAAAAGCTGACAAAGAATCTTCTGCTGCCTTGATTGGTAACGGCGTTGGAACTGTAACAGAAATTACTAAGGGTGCAGAAAAGGTCGACGCAGTTCCTGCTGACCCGGATAAGAGCCTTAAATTCCAAATTGGGGCTAATGAAAAACAAAGTTTGACTCTTGATATTGGAAATATGAGTGCAGAAGCTTTAGGCATTTCTACTAAAGGAGCAGATAATGCAGGATTAGCAGTAACAGACGGAACTAATAACGAAACAACTGAACAAGCATTAAATGTAGGGACCCATGCTAGTGCTGCTGCAGCGATTACAAAAATTAATGACGCAATTAATACGGTATCAGCAGAGCGTTCTAAACTAGGTGCAAACCAAAACCGTTTAGAGCACACTATCAACAATTTAGGTACTTCTTCTGAAAACCTGACTGCTGCTGAATCACGTATACGTGATACAGATATGGCAAAAACAATGATGGAGCAAACTAAAAACTCTATCTTGGCGCAAGCATCACAAGCAATGCTAGCTCAAGCTAACCAGCAACCGCAAGGCGTTCTTCAGTTACTTCGGTAATTGAATAGTTAGCTTAACAATAAAGGGTCTGACACTTTGTGTCAGGCTCTTTTATTTGTACTGATTGAAGGGTGTAAGGAACACTGTGATGTAGAAAAAAAGAGATTACTGCCCCTTAAAAAGGAAGGGACCATTCGTTCATGTCACCAAGGAACCTTATGGCTATAATCCTAATAGAGTATGATGGCACTGCAAAATACACAGCTGAAGATGTCAGTAATGTGTATGGTGAAATGACTGTGAACACAGCTATCAATCACAAGCTGGATGGGATATATCAATTTTTAGTATGTTCGCTGATTATTTGAATAAAAAGGGAAGTCCTAAACAAGATTGTAGGTAAAGGGCTTTCTATCTAAATATTAGAACAAAGTTGATTGGAACGGAAGGTACGAGACTCCTGCGGGAGATACGTGTCAAAGGGAGACCCCGCAGGCGAAAAAGCGCCGAGGAGTCTCCCGGACCGCCCGCGGAAAGCGAGTGCCTGGAGTGGAAATCAACTAGACCCCAAATATTTTTCTGGAGTTTTTTTAGTAGAATCTCTTTTATAGCAAAGGATCATTAATGAGTATTTGCAGGTGCAACCAAAATCTATGAGTGACTAAAAATAAAACCTTAATTACCGATATAAAAAGTAAACAGATCAAATTGGGGGCTATTTAGATGCTGGAGAGTTTGTCCACGAATATTCTTTCCTCACAGCTTAGAACAGCAATCTCAGACGGAATTAGTTCATATTATCAACGTGAAATGAATACGCTTGCCTATTCAGAACAAAGTGTGGAATCTATTAATGAGCCTGCTAAAGAAAAGGTGAATGAAGTAGTGGAAAGTTTGAACACCTTCCTGGATCCAACACAAACGGCCATCCATTTTGAGTATCATGAGGAGCTGAATGAGTATTATGTCAAGGTTGTGGATGACGTTACGGATGGGACGATCAGGGAGATCCCTCCTAAGAAGTTACTGGATTTCTATGCGGCAATGACAGAGTTTGTCGGGATTATGGTGGATGAAAAAATATAGGCGGGTGATTGATTGTGGTAAGAATCAGTGGTTTTGCGAGTGGAATGGACATTGATGAATTAGTTAAGAGTATGATGCAGGCGGAACGGGTGCCTTTGGATAAATTAACACAGAAAAAGCAGTATTCCGAGTGGCAGCGGGATGATTACCGCTCGATAAATACATCTTTATCAGAATTGGATAGACTCATTCGTGATGGGGTTGGGAAGCAGTCTTCCTTTATTAAAAAGAAAATATCGGTATCGAATCCAGATGCAGTATCGGTGAGAAATGTGGGATCGACCAGTGATTTTACTGGAAATATCAAGGTGAATGGGCTTGCCAAAGCAGCAACCATGACCAGTACAGATAAATCAGCAGTTACTGATTCCAAAAAGAAACTATCGGAATTGGGTATCACGACTCCTCAAGATATTACGATACTGGCTATCAATAAAGATGGCGGTTTTGATACGGAAGTAAAAGATGGAGTAACAATGGACAAACCGTATACGCTTACTCTTAATGAAAACGATACGCTAGAGAGTGTTATTAATAAAATTAATGCTAACTCGGGAGTGACTCTATTTTTTGATGAAACCTCCCAGAAGTTTTCCATCACTGCTAAAAATACCGGTGATGTAAATGATCGTCCTGAAATTGAATTAGGGGGTAGCGGAGATTTTTTTGCAGTGTTAAAAATGAGCAGTAATAATGAAGGGGCTGGCGGCGCAAAAGGGGAAAATGCATCGATTACTTATAATGGACTGGACATTTCCCGGCCTTCGAATACGTTTCAAATCAATGGAGTGGAAATGACGGTTAAGCAGAAAACGACGGATACCATCACATTCTCATCAACGGCTGATGTGGATTCCATCTTGGACACAATCACTCAGTTTGTGAATAAATACAATGAAATCATTAAAAAGGTTCAGGATAAAACAGGTGAAGCGAAATATCGCTCCTTTACCCCGCTTACTACTGAGCAAAAGAAGGCAATGACAGAAGATGAAGTGAAGATGTGGGATGAGAAAGCGAAGAGCGGAACGTTAAAAAGTGACTCAACACTAAAAAGTCTCCTAACTACGATGAGAACGTCCCTATACACCTCGGTGGATGGAATCACAGGAAAAAACAATCTCAGCAGTTTGGGTATCACTACGACCAAGAATTATTTGGAGGGCGGTAAATTAACGATTGATGAGGACAAGCTCCGGGCAGCCATTAGTGAAGATCCCAATGCGATTTATGATATGTTCATGGCCAATGGAACGGAGAAAAGCGATAAAGGCCTCGCGCGCCGGTTACGGGATGATATAGAATCATCCATGAAAGTGATTACTGAAAAGGCCGGAAAGGCCGGATATGTTAATAACAATTTTACAATTGGAAAATTGGTTGATGGGTTGGATAAGAGGATATCAACATTTGAAGCAAAGTTAATGAAATTGGAATCGCGCTACTACAATCAGTTCACGGCCATGGAAAAAGTGATTCAAAAGGCAAACAGCCAAAGTTCATCGTTAGCTTCTTATTTTAGTTAAGGCAAGTCGGAAAGGAAGATAAATATGGCGATAAATAATCCATATCAATCATATCAACAAAGTTCAGTCAATACAGCATCCCCGGGAGAGCTTACATTAATGCTCTATAATGGCTGCATAAAGTTCATCATGCTTGGGAAAAAAGCAATTGAAGAAGGAAATATCGAAGTGAAAAATACCAACATCATAAAGGCGCAAAACATTGTCCATGAATTGATGGTGACGCTGAATATGGATGTCGAAGTGTCCAAGGAAATGATGAGTCTGTATGATTTCATGAACCGACGTCTGATAGAGGCGAATATGAAAAATGATGTTGCAGCCTTGGAAGAGGTCGAGGGACTCGTTACTGACTTCCGTAATACCTGGAAGGAAGTTATTCAGATGAACCGGAAAAAACAGTTTACACAAAGCGGTCAAGTGTAATGACCATTCAAACGTTTCATGATTTGACTGTTGAATTACTTGCCGTTTTGGAAGATCGGACGATTGCAGAACGTGAAGATAAAATAGAAAGGTTCACACAGCTGATTGACCAGCGGGATGAACTTCTTTCTCAAATCAAACCGCCTTTTACTGGTGAAGAGCAACAGCTTGGCCGTGCAACAATGTTACTTAACGAACAGGTCGATCGCATGCTTTATCTCCAAAAGCTGGAGATAAAGGGGGACATCCAGGAAATAAATAAGAAGAAAAAATCATCTAATAAATACACGAACCCCTATGAAAGTCTATCAATCGATGGCATGTTCTACGATAAAAGAAATTGATTACCCAGCCGTTTGGATTCCAAACGGTTTTTATGTTAAATATTTTTAAATTTTCTGTAAATAATTCGGGCTTAATTTTTTCTTTATTGCTAGGCATTTGTTATAATGAAGCTAGGGCAGACATCAACCCTTTCCAAAACCTTCCGACAATTGCTTCATAATTTCGACATATTTCATGATGTGTTTCTAAAGGGAACCGGAGGGGTATTGTAGAATCTAACTGTATAGTCTTAATTTAAGGAGGACTCACTTTATGAATTACAACGTACGCGGTGAAAACATTGAGGTAACTCCAGCAATTCGAGAATACGTCGAAAAGAAAATTGGCAAGTTAGAACGATATTTTAACAATACACCAGATGCAAATGTGTTAGTGAATTTGAAAGTGAACAATAATACATCCAAAGTCGAAGTGACGATCCCTATGCAGAATTTGGTTCTTCGCGCTGAAGAGGAAAATGCGGATATGTACGCTGCCATTGACTTGATCAATGATAAGCTTGAACGCCAAATTCGTAAACATAAAACGAAGGTCAATCGTAAGTTCCGGAACAACCTATCTACGACTCCTGAGGCATTCGCCTTCAATACGGAAGTTGACGAAGTGGTGGATGAATTTGAAGAGGATACTGATATTGAAGTGGTCCGCAATAAGCGCTTTGATTTGAAGCCGATGGACAGTGAAGAAGCCATTTTACAAATGAATATGCTTGGTCACAGTTTCTTCGTATATACGAATGCGGATACTAATACAACGAACGTGGTGTACCGACGTAAAGATGGACGCTACGGATTAATTGAACCTAGTTAAATATATTAATCTTAGATCGAAAGCACAACCCAGCCTCTGGGTTGTGCTTTTTTTATACATTTTGGTAGTTTCCCATTACATTAATAGCCGATGATTATTTCATTACTATTTTACTAAAGTTAAATGGATATAATCAAAAGGTATAAAAAATGACTGTAATTAACGAAAAATTCTTGTTCTTTAACGAGATAGACGTTTTTTTACCTTATTCAAATACCTCCAACTTTTGTACTATGCTCAAGTTGTTAATTCTTTAAAGAGAACGAGTGGTTTCTTAATAAAAAACATTTGATCAAGGTGCAGAGGGGGCGTTTTTTATATCAAAACAATTGCCATAAATACTATAGGGCTTCCTTTAGCAGTGCCGAATATGGAAAGTGGCTTTGCCCGATTTGCGGTGAGGACTTAACTGTGCAAAAAATTGGTTGCACCTAAAGAGAGAATTAATACGCCCCATCGATGGTTAATGAAGGCAGTATCCCCCATTTTATAAAAAAGCGAATATGAATAGGACTTTGATAATGATTGAATTAATATTAAATATTCCTAATATTGTAATATTTTGTCGGATAAAAGGTTTGCTTTTAGATGGATTACCGACATAAAATAGCAATATATGGAGTGTGCATCCGTTATAATATGTTTAAAAGTAATGTATTCGGTAATAGTAACACGACAAAGGCAAACTTATTGGAAGATTAGGGCGCAAAGGCACAGGTCTAAGGTTTAGCGACTACGATGGCTGGTCTGCCTGAAATACAAAGAGTATTTTAGGAGGTAGAAGAGGTGGCTAATGTGGAAATAGATCAAGAATGGGTAAAGTTGATTTCAGAAGCAAGGAGCTTGGGTTTCAAAAAAGAGGAAATTAGTGCTTTTTTTGAACGGGAAAGCCTTGAGGTTACATTAGAGGAGAACGATGGAAGTTGAGTACTGAAAAGGAGCGAGAACATCCCTATAAACAGTGGTTCAATTCATTAGCTGTTTATAGGGTTGTTCTTCCATGAGATTCTAGCAAGTCTGGTTCATTCAAGCTGTATTCTTCCGGATTATGTAGGTAGATTATTAAACTACTATTCTTCTTTATCTTTCCTCCATTTATTAAACTCGATGAATTCCCTGAATTGTTGTTTTGATACACCCGAATTCATAGCCTCCTCAACGATTTTCATCCAGTCAGTGTCCAAGTTTTCCTTATTTGGTGCATCGTAAAGAAGGGCATCAACAGGAATGTTAAGCACGGCGGAGATTTTTTCAAGAAATTGAATAGAAGGATTCGTTTGTAAGTTTCGCTCGAGCGAACTTAAGTAAGACTTTGCCACCCCCGCTTTATCGGCGAGTTCAGTCATGGACATTTTCTTTTCTTCTCGCAGTTTTTTTACACGTTTACCAATCATCAATACCACCTCGAAACATGTTCTATTTATCTTCTGCTTATAAGTTTGAGTAGCCCACATTAAATCATTCAAAGCATGGAGCCTGTAAGGTTTGATTACCTTGACATGCTATCGCTAGAGAAGGACACAGATCTAGTGATGGAAGGTTATGGATAGTTCTCAGTTCATTTGGAATAGTGGGGAGTTTGCAATATATTTTTTATACTTCCTTTTATTTTAACAGTTTTACTCTTCATTTATCCATTGTTTTTCGCAAGAATTGTATTCAGGTCTATACCAGGTAAGTGACATGAAGTTGTACCTCTAGGGTAGAAGTGGTAAAATTAAGCGTGGATTGTAATAATAGAAGGTGTGTTTCTTCTTACTTATATGAATTTTGTTATTGAACGATCATTACCATAATAGAGGAGCGTTATTGAATGCTTAATATATTAAATAAAGTTTTTGATCCGAATAAGCGGGAAATAAAGCGTTTGGAAAAAATCGCTGATCAGGTCGAAGCGCTGGCTGATAAGACGGCTGCGTTATCGGATGAACAGCTGCGTGCCAAAACGGGTGAGTTTAAAGAGCGTTATCAAAACGGGGAAACAGTGGATGATCTGCTAGTTGAGGCTTTTGCGGTTGCGCGTGAAGGGGCAAAGCGTGCTCTGGGCTTATATCCTTACCGTGTTCAAATCATGGGTGGGGCATCGCTTCATGATGGAAATATCTCCGAGATGAAAACGGGGGAAGGTAAAACATTAACCTCCACCATGCCGGTTTATTTAAACGCGCTTACTGGTAAAGGTGTACATGTCGTTACTGTCAACGAATATCTGGCACACCGTGATGCTACTGAGATGGGTGTATTGTATGATTTCCTTGGCTTGACCGTCGGATTGAATTTGAACAGTCATTCTAAAGAAGAAAAACAAGAGGCGTACAATGCTGACATTACGTATAGCACGAATAATGAGCTAGGTTTTGATTACCTACGTGACAATATGGTGTTATATAAAGAACAAATGGTACAGCGCCCATTGCACTTTGCTGTCATTGATGAAGTCGATTCGATATTGATCGATGAGGCGAGAACGCCTTTGATCATTTCCGGTTCCGCACAAAAATCGGCCCAGCTTTATATTCAAGCCAATGCGTTTGTCAGAACGTTACAAAAAGATACGGATTACACGTATGATGAAAAGACAAAAGGTGTTCAGCTGACCGAAGATGGGATGAACCGAGCTGAAAAAGCGTTTAACATCGATAATTTGTTCGATATTAGTCACGTTACTTTGAATCATCATATTAATCAGGCGTTGAAGGCGCATGTTTCCATGCATTTGGATGTGGATTATGTGGTCCAGGAAGGCGAGATTGTCATCGTTGACCAATTCACTGGCCGTTTGATGAAGGGCCGCCGTTATAGTGAAGGTCTCCACCAGGCGATTGAAGCGAAAGAAGGCCTTGAGATTCAAAATGAAAGCATGACTCTTGCGACGATTACGTTCCAGAACTATTTCAGGATGTACGAAAAACTTTCTGGTATGACTGGTACAGCCAAAACGGAAGAAGAGGAATTCCGCAATATCTATAATATGAATGTCATCGCGATCCCGACAAACAGGAATATCGTTAGGGATGACCGGGCAGATCTTATATACGCGTCAACTGATGGAAAATTCAAGGCTGTCGTGGAAGACATCGCCGAACGTTATACAAAGGGTCAGCCTGTGCTTGTCGGTACGGTTGCCATCGAAACATCTGAAGTCATTTCTGCCTATTTATCTAAAAAAGGGATCCCTCACGATGTTTTGAATGCAAAGAACCATGAACGTGAAGCGGAAATCATTGCGAATGCAGGTAATCAAGGCTCAGTCACAATCGCTACCAACATGGCAGGACGTGGTACGGATATCAAGCTTGGTGAAGGTGTCAAGGAGCTTGGTGGACTTGCTGTCATCGGTACGGAGCGCCATGAGAGCAGGCGTATAGATAACCAGTTGCGTGGTCGTTCCGGCCGTCAAGGAGACCCAGGGGTCACTCAATTCTATTTATCAATGGAAGATGAATTGATGCGCCGCTTCGGTTCGGATAACATGAAAAGCATGATGGCACGTCTTGGTATGGATGATTCCCAGCCAATTCAAAGTAAAATGGTGACCAGGGCCGTTGAATCCGCACAGAAACGGGTCGAAGGCAATAACTTCGATTCACGTAAGCAGTTACTGCAATATGATGATGTTCTCCGTCAACAACGGGAAATTATTTATAAGCAGCGTTTCGATGTAATGGAAAGTGAGAACCTACGTGAAATCGTCGAAAAGATGATTACTGCATCCATCCAGCGCAATGTTGCCGCATTTGCACCAATGGGCGATGAGGAAGGCTGGAATTTACAAGGTCTAGTCGATTACCTGAATGGTAACCTATTCAATGAAGGCTCAATCACTGTAAATGATTTAGATGGAAAAGATGAATTGGAATTGGTTGAATTCATTTTAGCAAAAGTGAAAGAAGGCTATGACCAAAAAGAAGAAGAGCTATCCGAAGAACAAATGCGTGAGTTCGAAAAAGTAATCGTTCTTCGTGCAGTCGATAGTAAGTGGATGGACCATATTGATGCAATGGAGCAATTGCGCCAAGGGATCCACCTTCGTGCTTATGGCCAGATCGATCCGTTACGTGAATATCAATCTGAAGGTTTCGCAATGTTTGAAGCCATGATTGCTTCTATGGAAGATGAAGTCGCTAAATATATCATGAAGGCTGAAATCCGCAACAATTTAGAGCGGAAGGAAGTCATAAAAGGACAAGCGGTCAACCCGAAGGAAGAAGACGGGGGAAAAGTGAAAAAGGCCCCTGCCCGTAAAAAGGAAGACGTTGGCCGGAATGCGTTATGTCCATGCGGCAGCGGTAAAAAATATAAGAATTGCCATGGTAATTTAGGCTAAAGTTAGGTGTATAATGATTATGAGACGGTAAAGTTTAACGCTTGCCGCCTCTTTTCATGTTTAGTTTGCATAAAGCAATATATTTGCATATAGTTTGAAGAGGTTAATTTGTAATGAAGCGAATCCCTCTACAGGGATTTTTTTTAACATACTTAATGAGGTGAAGAGAAATGGAATTGGCAGAAATTAGAAACGAACTCGAACGGACAGCGCAACGATTAACGGACTTTAGGGGGTCTCTTTGACTTAGGTGAAAAAGAGGCACGAATCGCACAGCTTGAAAATGAGATGACACATCCTGATTTTTGGAATGATCAGCAAAAAGCACAGACTGTCATCAATGAAACGAATGCTTTGAAAGAACAAGTGAATCAATTGTCCGACCTTAATGAATCATATGAAAATCTGGATTTGACATATGAACTAGTGAAAGAAGAGAATGATGAAGAACTTTTGGCTGAGCTGGAAGAAGAAATCACGATTCTTTCACAAAAGATGAATGACTTTGAACTTCAACTTTTACTAAGTGAAGAATATGATTCGAAAAATGCCATTCTTGAACTTCATCCAGGTGCAGGCGGAACGGAGTCCCAGGATTGGGGTTCCATGCTACTTCGTATGTATACAAGATGGGGTGAAAAAAGAGGCTTTAAAGTGGAAACCCTTGATTACCTTCCAGGTGATGAAGCTGGAATCAAGAGTGTCACTTTAATTTTCAAAGGCCATAACGCCTATGGCTATTTGAAAGCGGAAAAGGGCGTGCACCGTCTAGTCCGTATTTCTCCTTTCGATTCATCGGGACGGCGCCATACTTCATTCGTTTCGTGTGAAGTTATGCCGGAATTCGATGAGACGATCAATATAGAAATACGCACGGAAGATTTGAAAGTCGACACGTACCGGGCAAGTGGTGCAGGTGGTCAGCATATCAATACAACTGACTCGGCAGTCCGGATCACCCATTTACCTACCAATACTGTGGTAACGTGCCAAAACGAGAGATCGCAAATCAAAAACAAGGCCCAAGCCATGAATATGCTGAAAGCCAAATTGTATCAACGTGAAATCGAACAGCAACAAGCGGATTTGGATGAAATCCGCGGTGAGCAAAAGGAAATTGGCTGGGGAAGCCAAATTCGTTCTTATGTTTTCCACCCGTATTCCATGGTTAAAGATCACCGTACTAGTGCGGAGACCGGAAACTTGGGAGCTGTCATGGATGGGGATATTGATATGTTCATTGATGCGTACTTACGTTCAAAATTATAAGATATTAAGTCGGACCGTTTCGCGGTCCGGCTTTTTTATGGTTTCTTATGAATGAAAGATCCTTGAATGACCTATTAAACACGTCCTCTGGCTGACATTAACAGGATATGAAAAGGGATGTTCTGCTTCTTTCGGCCAATACTATATATAGAGGAAAAGAAACCGGGAGGCGAAGCATCCTAATGGAGTATTGATGGGTGATTGTTGGTTCGGCCATAATTGCCATGATGGGGGTGGTGTTACAGGGATATCGGGATATGGCGGCTATACGGATGATACTCGTCCTATATATTGATGTGCGTAACAGATCAGTCGGAATTCACCAAATTGAAACAAATGGTGAAACAAGTTGACCCTAAAGCAATTGTAATTGTAATCGACGCACCGGAGGTACTTGTGGAGGGTTTTAAACTGGAATGAAATTGGTATAATGTTCTTGTACTGGTATAAATCAGAGGGGGTAAATTCAATGAAAATGAAATGGTTAGCCTTAGTTCTGGGTACTTCTTTGGCCTTGGCAGCATGCGGTGGAAATGATGATGCTGCAGATAAAGAGCCTGCTAAAAATAGCGAAACGACAACGGCTGGTGCTGGTGATGCCGCGAAAATTTACGAAAACAAATGTTCAAGCTGCCATGCAGTAAATCTCGAAGGCGGTGTGGGACCGAATTTAACGAAGGTCGGCTCGAGGCTATCAAAAGCGGACATCGAAAAGGTCATTGCGAATGGCCAAGGTGCAATGCCAAAAGCTATAATCCAAGGCAAGGAAGCGAGTATGGTCGCGGAATGGCTTGCCGACCATAAGTAATGATCAATGAAACGTTCTGCTTAGCAGGACGTTTCATTTCGTATAGTCTCCTTTAAAATCCTCGAATAACCACATTTAATCCCTTATCAAGCAATCAAATCCTAGGAATATTACATAGATGTTGATATATGTCTAACTGAAATGAAACTGTAATATTTTTTATGCTTAATTTGACAAAATTTGATGTTATAATGTTTCTGTGCTCAAGTAAGAGAGATTCCTGTCAGATTTCAGTGAAAATTGTCGAAAAAGCTGTAGATACATAGTGATAATACAAGCAAATTAGGTGGTTTTAGAATGATAGAAATGATAGATGTGAAAAAGACATATCCAAATGGCGTAATTGCCATTAATGGTATCAATGTGAAAATAAAGCCAGGCGAGTTCGTTTATGTAGTAGGTCCCAGTGGTGCCGGAAAATCGACCTTCATCAAAATGATGTATAGGGAAGAAAAGCCGACAAGCGGTAATATCTTGGTCAATGGCATTAGCCTGCCAAGTATCCGCAATTCGAAAGTTCCTCTATTCCGCCGTAATATCGGTATGGTATTCCAAGATTTTAAACTCCTTCAAACATTCACTGCATATGAAAATGTAGCATTTGCCATGGAAGTTATCGAAAAGGAACCAGAAGAAATCAAAAAGAGAGTCATGGAAGTTCTTGATCTGGTTGGCATTAAACATAAAGCAAGGATGCTGCCTTCCGAGTTATCTGGTGGGGAACAGCAAAGGGTTGCGATAGCCCGTTCGATCGTCAATGATCCTAAGGTAGTCATAGCCGACGAGCCTACAGGGAATCTTGATCCTGAAACATCGTGGGAAATCATGAACATATTTGAAGAAATTAATAAACGCGGAACTACTCTTGTCATGGCCACACATAATAGGGACATCGTCAACAATATCAAACGACGTGTCATTGCCATTGAAAGTGGAAAAATAGTTCGCGATGAACATCGAGGTGATTACGGATATGAAATTTAGAACATTGCTCCGTCACTTCCGTGAAAGTTTTAAAAATATTGGCCGTAATGGATGGATGACGTTTGCTTCAGTCAGTGCAGTAACGGTCACACTAACATTGGTTGGCGTCTTTTTAGTGCTCATGATGAATTTAAATCATATCGCGGGAAATGTGGAGAAAGATGTCGAAGTTCGTGCACATATTGATAATGCGGCGAATGATGACGATATAAAAGATATTGGTAGGAAGATTACGAAGATGAAGGGCATTGAATCAGTCATCTTCTCTCCAAAAGATGAAGAGCTTACGAATTTAATAGATGATTTAGGCGATAATGGTGATGCATTTAAACCATTTGAACAGGACAACCCATTAAGGGACGTTTATATCATCAAGACGAAATCTCCGCAAGATGTCATCAAGGTGGCAAAGGAAATCGAAGGTCTTGATTATATCCAAAGTGTTAAATATGGACAAGGCTACGTCGAGAAACTATTCAAATTCGTGAATATCGCGAGAAACATAGGGATCGTTCTTATTGTAGGATTACTATTTACTGCAATGTTCCTGATTTCGAATACGATTAAAATTACCATTGTAGCTAGAAGAAAAGAAATTGAGATCATGAGATTAGTGGGAGCAACGAATACATTCATCCGTTGGCCATTCTTCTTGGAAGGACTATGGTTGGGAATCCTCGGTTCCATCATTCCAATCGGTCTGATTGCTGCACTCTACTACAATATTTATAAATATGCTGCACCACAGATTACGTTCAAATTCATAGATTTTCTACCTGCAAACCCATTTATTTATCAAGTTTCGGCCATCCTCATTGTAATTGGCGCCGTTATCGGGATATGGGGTAGCTTGATGTCCGTTAGGAAGTTCTTGAAAGTATAAAAAACAACTTTACACTCGAATATTAAAAGAAGCCAGATACAGATAGAGAGACGTTACAAGGCACTGGATGTAACGGGATTGAAAGGGGAAATGAAACGTGAAAAAAAATATCATTGCCATGAATGCCTCCATTATGATTGGGTTGGGAAGCATTTTAGCGGCACCTTCGGTTCATGCTGAGTCGATTTCGGATCTGCAAAAACAGAAACAATCCATTCAGGAAAAACGTTCGGGCGTTGAATCGAATATTTCTGACACGGAGAAGAAAATCGATAACCTGCAAGATAAGCAAATGACTGCAGAAGAACAAATCGAGGCCATTGAAGCGAAAATTGCAGAGTCCTCAAAAAAAATCGATGCTAAAAATGCTGAAATTACAGAAACGAAAAAAGAAATAGAGGCATTGAAAGAAGAGATTAAAGTATTAAAAGAGCGGATCGCAAAACGTAATGAAGTATTGAAGGAAAGGGCACTTTCTTTCCAGGAGACTGGTGGGGACGTGAACTATCTTGAAGTATTATTCGGATCATCCAGTTTTGGGGATTTAGTTGACCGTGTCGGAGCTGTAGCGACAATTGCTGAAGCCGACAGGGATATTTTAAAACAGCATGAGCTGGATAAAAAGGATCTGGAAGAAAAGCAAAATGCCGTTGAAACGAAGCTTGCCAGTTTACAAGTGGCAAAAGCTGAACTATTGGAAATTCAAATGCAACAAAAGCAGCAGAAGCAAGAAAAGGATGCATTGGTTAAGAAATTAAGGCAACAAACTAAAGAACATGAAGATGTGAAGATGGGCTTAGAGGAAGAAAAAGAGAATCTTGCTGCTCAAGAAAAGGCTATCAAGTCAGCCATCAACTTAGAGCATCAACGTCTTGCCGAATTGGAAGCAGCTCGTAAAAAAGCAGCAGCCGAAGCGAAAAAACGTGCAGAGCAAGAAGCGGCTCAAGCGGCAGCACAAGCAGCATCTCGAGCATCCGAATCTAAAAAACAATCTACTTCTTCAGAATCCAGTGCAAAAAGCAACAGTTCATCACCATCACCTTCACTCTCTTCGTCTAATGTAAGTCAAGTGCCAGCTGTATCATCGGGTACTTTCACTAGACCAAGTGCAGGATATGTATCATCAAGAATGGGTGAACGCTGGAATAAACAGCATGCCGGCATTGATATTGCTGCTAGCGGAACGGTTCCAGTTGTAGCGGCAGCCGACGGAGTCGTAAGCCGTTCTTACTTATCAAGTACATACGGTAACGTCATCTTTGTTACCCATTCAATCGGCGGTCAGCAATGGACTACTGTGTATGCACATTTAAGATCTAGACAAGTAAGCGAAGGTTCTGTTGTTGCTAAAGGCGAACAAATTGGAATCATGGGTAGTACAGGACATTCAACCGGTCAGCATTTACACTTTGAGTTACATAAAGGGCCATGGAATTATAGCAAGTCAAATGCTGTTAATCCATTAAACTATATAAATATTTAATACCCAATATATCATCGAAAAAACAGATTAGGATAAATTCCTAATCTGTTTTTTTGTGGTGTATCATTTTCTTCAAGCATATTCATTCCAATCCCCACATATAGTGAAATACATATCAGGGTCAGAAATGGGGATAAATATGGTCAAAAAATGGGTACTTCCTCTAGCAATCATCATGTCACTAGCCATTGGAGCAGTGGGGGGCATATATTGGACAAGCTTCCCGGATAAGAATGAAGCAAAGGAAGAAAGTCAAACAATCCCGAAGGATAAGGAATGGGCAAAAGTGGAACAAGCTTACGGTTTGATCGTAAGCCAGTATGTAGAACAGGTGGACGGTTCTAATCTGGTGGAAGGTGCCATCCAAGGGATGCTGTCAGCGTTGAAAGATCCTTATTCCGTATATATGGACAAGGAGACCGCTAAGCAATTCAATGAAACCTTGGACTCCTCTTTTGAAGGGATAGGGACTGAAATTGGCATGGAAGATGGTAAGGTTATAATTGTATCTCCTTACAAAGACTCGCCTGCCGAAAAAGCTGGATTAAAGCCGAAAGATCAAATCCTTAAGGTGAATGGTGTAAGTGTAGAAAGTTTAGATCTATATGAAACACGCCTGAAAATCCGTGGCGAAAAAGGGTCACCCGTAAAAATGGAAATAAAGCGGGCAGGGGTTGCCAATCCACTTGAATTCAATATGGTTCGTGCTGAAATTCCATTGGATACCGTATTTTCATCAATTAAGGAAGTCGCCGGAGAACAAATAGGTTACATCGAGTTGACTACATTTTCGGAGAATACTGCCACTGATTTCAAAAAACAGATGAAGGAGCTGGAAAAGAAGGGAATCGAAGGCTTGGTCATAGATGTACGAGGCAATCCAGGTGGCCTTCTTTCTAGTGTGGAAACGATTCTTGGCGAGTTCATCACAAAAGAAAAGCCCTATTTGCAAATTGCAGAAAGAACGGGAGAAACCCAATCGTTTTTTACAAGCCTTAAGAAAGCGAAAGATTATCCCATTGCCGTTTTGACGGATAAAGGCAGCGCATCAGCCTCGGAAATCCTGGCTGGCGCCATGCAGGAGGCGGGAGGCTATCCATTGGTCGGCGAGAAGACCTTCGGGAAAGGCACAGTACAGCAAGCTGTACCGATGGGTGATGGCAGTAAGATTAAACTTACATTATATAAGTGGCTGACGCCTTCAGGCAACTGGATCCATAAAAAGGGGATCAAACCGACAATCAAAGTAAAACAGCCAGATTACTTTAATGCCCATCAGCTGGCCGTTGAGAAGGTCCTGCAGCGGGATATGAACGATGAACAAATCCAGTATGCACAAAGCATTCTGAAAGGAATTGGATTTGAACCGGGTCGTGAGGATGGTTATTTTGATTGGGGTACGGAAGTGGCTGTAAAAGCATTCCAAAAACAGTTTGGACTGAAAGTGACTGGCAAGCTGGACGCTAAAACCGCGGCACATCTTGAATCCGCCATACTGGAAAAGATCCAGGATGAAGATAATGATATTCAATTACGCACGGCTTTGAATTATTTAGTGAAATAATGCGAAGGCACCGCAGCTTAAGGAGCGGTGCTTTTTTTGCGCTTGATCAAGCTTCCGTTTGGAAACATGAAGGCAGTGTAGGGGAAACAAAAGATAAAGCTACTTTTTCTGCATCTTAATAGGCAGGGAGGTTACATTTTTGATAGAATAGGAGGTATATGACCAGAACGAAATTCAACAAAATTTTGATTACTTTTGAGGATGGTGGATAGAAATTGACAACGGATTGGCTGATAGCATGCTTAATGGGATTAGGAAAACTCTTCCTTCATCCTTTGCTTTATGTTTCGATTGCATATTGTTTATTCATCGGCTATCTTCGCGTTAAACGGGAACGCCATGATTTTAATACGAAGATCTACAGTATTTCCATGGAGCTGCGTTCCATGTTACCTCAAGGGTTGATATGGGGATTAATCCTTTCTGTCCTCACGTTGGCTTTGGGACTCACCATTCCCTTGGCGGCGCTGTTCATCATGGCAGGGGTTACGATCTTGTCCATGTTATCCATGAAAAGGAGGTTCGTTTCCCCCGTTTATACGGTGGGACTCACTTTCTTTATCCTTTTCTTTTTATATGATAGAGATATCAAGCTGACGGTATTTCAGGATGCGTTTAATCAGCTGGATCGGTCCGTATATCCGACACTTGTTATTTTGATAGGGTTATTGCTGATTGCTGAAGGGTTTTTGATTGTAGGCAATGGAAGTAAAAGGGTATCCCCACAGTTGGAGGTATCCAAGAGGGGGCAGCCGATAGGTGTGTATGTTTCACAGCGAATCTGGCTAATTCCAATGTTCGTTATGATTCCAGGAGGACAGCTTCCAGCGCCTTTCGAATGGTATCCGGTTTTTTCAATCGGGGACATAAATCTGTCGCCAATCGTGCTTCCCATTTTAATCGGCTTCAAGCAAAAAGTTCATGGGACGCTCCCGGAACAGGCCATTAGGGCGCAAGGCAAAAAGATAGGAGCATTGGGATTTGTGATTACGCTATTAGCGGCAGTTGGTTACTGGTACCCGCCATTGGCAATCATTACGGCCATTTTAGCAATCCTGGGTCGAGAATTCCTGCATTATTCCCAAAAGGCAATGGATGAAAAGCTCCCTTTTTATTTTTCAAAAAGTAAGCTTGGTGTCCAGATCTTAGGCATAATCCCTCAATCTCCGGCAGATAAGATGGGGTTGCTTAAAGGGGAGGTCATTTCGAAAATAAATGGTGTCGTCGTCAGGGAAGAAGAAGAGTTATACAGGGCGCTACAAATAAACCGGGCGCATTGCAAGCTTGAGGTCATCGATAATAATGAACAGATTCGTTTTGTGCAAAGAGCCCTATTTGACGGGGAGCATTACGAATTGGGCATCTTGTTCGTTGACGATCAATTAAAGGAAAGTGGACAAGCGGGGTAAGTCATTTAAGCGAAGCGCATGAATGTAAAGTAAAACGGCCTTTCTCGAATCTTATATCGAGAAAGGCCGTTTTCAGTAGGATCGCGATCCGTATTTTTACTTTTTAAGCATGATTTTTTCTATATCGTCCAGCATTTTATTAGCTGCTATTACTCCGCCGGCCGTATTCCATGTTGCGTCACTAACCTCATAAGCATTTCCTTTTTTGACTGCATCAAGGTTTTTCCAAAGTGGATCATTAGTCCATTCTTTTGCAGAGCTTAGTGCTTGTTTGTCGCCTTCAGGAGCGTAGGTGAAGTAAAAGAGAATATCTCCATCCATTTTAGGGATGGCTTCTTTCCCAACCTCGATGGCAAGGTTGCCTAATTTATTATTTGGAGTGAACAGTTCCTTCTGTTGTTCTGGACGTTTAAATCCTAATTGATCGAAAATCACTCCAGAGAATGAATCTGTATAATAAATACGAGTTGTTCCAGCCATGAAACGAACAATGGAAACTTTTTGATTTACCTTATCACCCAATTTAGCTTTAAGATCTTCTGTGCGTTTATCGAATTTAGCAATTACGTCGTTTCCTTTTTCTTCAAGGTTCAAGGCTTTCGCATATAGTTTAAAGTTTTCTTTCCAATCTCCTCTTAGCGTTTCAGAAAAAACGGTAGGGGCGATTGCATTTAACTTATCATAAACAGCTTCTTGGCGTATCTTGCTTCCGATAATCAAATCAGGCTTCAGTGATGCGATTTTCTCTAAGTTAACTTCATGTTCAACACCAACAACTTCGACCCCATCCATATCATCTTTAATATGGTCGTACCAAGGGTCACCAAGCCATGATTTAACGGCACCAACAGGTTTGATTCCTAAAGCAAGTAATGCTTCAGTGCCTTCATTTGTTAGAACGACCACTCTTTTAGGCGTTTTTTTCAATTCGGTAGTGCCCATGGCATGCTCTATTGTGTAGCTTGTGTCTTTTTTCTTGTCTTCAGCTTTATTTCCTTCGGCTTGATCCTTCGAATTCCCGCAAGCTGCTAAAAGGAAGACTGCAAATATTGTAAAAATCGTTAAAAGTGACTTTAATCTAAACATCTATGTATCCCTCCCAATTTTAAAGCAAATGATAATCATTCGCACTTACCAGCATCATCATAAAATGAATATACTTTTCTGTCAATATATAATTGAAAATGATTCTCAAAATCATTGACATAATCCTGTTAACGCCAGTACAATTGAATAAAATAAGGATTTACAAACGTGATTGGAAAGGTAACTGGTTATGTTATTAAAAAATTCATGGCAGAAATGGATGGGGCTATTCATTACCATTCTTTTGTTGCTTTTTTTACTATGCTCAAGCATTGTATACGGATATACAAATACAACATGGCAAATGGCCATTGATGCTTTTACCCATTTCAATGGGACGAATGAACACATTGTCATTCAATCAGTCAGACTTCCACGGGCCCTGATCGCATCGGCAATTGGTGCAAGTTTAGCCATCTCGGGGGTTTTGATGCAAACGCTGACTAAAAATCCCCTCGCATCTCCAGATATATTCGGGGTCAACGCAGGCGCGGGATTGGCGGTTGTCACTGGGGTCACCGTTTTTGGGATAAGCAATCTTCAAGTATTCACTTGGTTGTCTTTTATAGGGGCAGCCATAGCCGCGATAAGCATATATATGATAGGAAGCATGGGGCGGGGCGGCTTGACACCGATGAAGCTGACATTGGCCGGTGCAGCCATGACTGCCATGGTATCTTCACTGACACAAGGTCTTCTCGTTTCCAACGAGGCCCTTTTAGAGCAAGTCCTATTCTGGCTTGCTGGATCAGTTTCCGGAAGAAGTTTAGACAATTTAATAGCCGTCCTCCCTTATCTTACTGTTGGCTGGGGCATTGCCTTGGTCGTCTCCGGTAAAATGAATGTGTTATCCATGGGTGAAGATGTTGCAAAAGGTCTTGGACTGAATATAGTTTTCCTTAAAATTGTTCTGGGACTGGCAATCATTCTGCTCGCTGGAGGATCAGTGGCGGTTGCAGGCCCGATTGGTTTTATAGGAATTGTCGTTCCGCATCTTACCCGTTCAATAGTAGGCATTGATCATCGCTGGTTGATTCCGTTCTCTGGACTTTTCGGAGCGGTGCTTTTGATCACAGCAGATATCATATCCAGGTATATCCTGATGCCTCGAGAAGTTCCGGTTGGAGTCATGACAGCCATAATCGGAACCCCATTCTTTATTTATATAGCTAGAAAGGGGTTCAGCGGTCGATGAAATCGTTTAAGAGCTTTCGTTTTTTTAATGAAAAAATATCATTCTTAATGGATAAAAAAGCCATGATCGTGATCTTTATATTATTTTTGGTCACTTCATTAGTATTTGTGATCAGTACTGGAGTGGGTGAAATGAATATACATCCTTTGAGTGTCCTCCAGGTCTTTATCGGAGGGGGAACTGAGGGCGATCGGCTTATCATCCAATCTTTCCGGCTGCCTAGAATAATCGTTGCTCTCTTGGTAGGGATGGGTCTTGCTGTAGCTGGAGGAATCCTGCAAGGGATGATTCGAAATCCACTTGCCTCCCCTGACATCTTGGGGATAACAGGAGGAGCGACTGTAGCGGTCGTTGGCTTCATGGCCATTTTTAGCGACAAGAATCATTCGTTAACGGTGAGCATCAATTGGCTGCCGATAGCTGCATTCATTGGGGCGACAGTCGTAGCTTTACTTGTTTATTCCTTAGCCTGGAAAAATGGGGTTCCCCCGATAAGGCTTGTGTTGATCGGGATTGGGGTGATGGCTTTAATGAAGGCACTCACAACAATGATGATGATTCTTGGCCCAGTCTTTCTAGCGAGCCAGGCAAACCTTTGGATCACGGGATCAGTGTCAAACTCCAGCTGGAGTAATATTGCTGTGCTTGCTCCGTGGACGATTCTATTCCTTTTACTTGCCTTTCTGTATGCTAGAAATATTAATTTACAGGAGCTAGGCGATGACCTTGCAACGGGGCTTGGGGGGCATATCCAAAAACAGCGATTTACATTATTGATGATCAGTACAGCATTGATTGGTGGTTCTACAGCTTTTGCTGGAGGAATAGGCTTTGTGGGATTAATGGCACCCCACATGGCTAGAAGGCTGGTTGGTTCGAGTTTTGGAGTGTTATTGCCGACTTCAGCTTTGCTAGGTGGCATCCTGGTTATGGTGGCGGATTTGGTTGGACGGACCTTATTCTCACCTTTGGAAATACCGGCTGGTGTCTTTACAGCGAGCATCGGGGCTCCATACTTCATTTATTTACTGTATAAAACGAGGAATTCGTAAATCCGGTAAATGTAGAAAGAAGCAGTCATCCTAGCGATGGCTGCTTCTTTATTTCATTAAGCTTCTTTAGCTGCTTCGATTTCGATGGTTAGAGTGATTTGATCCCCGATTAGTACGCCGCCTGTTTCTAATGCTGCGTTATAGGTTAAACCATAATCACTGCGTTTAATTTTCCCTTTTCCGCTAAAGCCTGCTTTTTCATTACCCCATGGATCCTTTCCTTGGCCTTCGAAGGTGATGGCGAAAGTTTCTTCTTGTGTGATTCCGTTAAGGGTTACATTACCTGTTACATCGTATTCATCATCATCAGTGTTTACTATTTTTTTTGATTTGAATGATAATGTAGGATTTTTTTCTACATCAAAAAAGTCAGCAGAACGCAAGTGATTATCCCGATCTGCATTGCGTGTGTCAATACTGGCCACATCAACGGTAAACTCGATATCCGCAGTTGTTAGATCCGATGGATTTGCTGAAATGATTGCGTCGAATTTGCTAAAACTTCCTTTTACTTTAGCGATCATCATATGTTTTACAGAAAATTCAATAGAACTGTGAGTCGGGTCGACTGTCCATTTTGTATTGGTCATGGTTATTCCTCCTGAATATTAATCTTGAACTTATATATCTTTAATTTGAGATACTTGAACTTAATGTAATTATAAGAGGTGAAAGTAATAGTGTCAACTGAAAGTTTTCCTTTATTTAGAAAACGTGTAAAAACCCTGTGCATTTAAGGGGCACAGGGCCTTTTAAGAAGAGGTGTGATTACCTTTCTTTATAAATTGTCATGTTGTTTCACTTGTTGATTAGTCACTTTACTCGGCCAAAAGGCACGTCGGCCAAGTAGGGCGGTTATCGCAGGAACCAGGAAAGGGCGTACGATGAATGTGTCCATTAACACACCCAGGGCGGTAATGAGCCCGAATTGAACCAATACTTGAATGGGAAGTGTGGCAAGAACGGAAAAAGTGGCTGCCAAGATTATTCCGGCGGAAGTGATCACACCGCTAGTTTCTGTAACGCCTTCTCTTATGGACTGCTTGATTGGCCTCGTTTTTTTCTTGCGCCAAATGCTTGAAACCATGAAAATGTTATAATCTTCTCCAAGTGCGACCAGGAATACGAATGAATAAAGTGGAATTGTCCCCTCTATGGCATCCACACCCATGAAATGGTGCAAGATTATCCAGCCTAAGCCCATAGCCGCAAAGAAGGAGAGTATGACTGTTCCCATTAAATACACCATGGCTGTCATAGATCGCAAGTAGGCTAAAAGGAGCAAGGAAATCAGGACGATGATAATCGGGATGATCATGAATTCATCGGCTTTTACGATATCCCTTTTATCAAATTGTGTCGCAGTTTGCCCGCCAACCCAAACTTTTTCATCACCTGAAGAGACATTGGCCGCCTTCAATTCTTTCTCCGCCATGTTGCGGATTTCTGGAATTGAATCAATGGCCTCGATATCATATGGGTTTATGTTGAATGTGACTTCATAGGATTGCAGATTTTTATTTGATTTACTTGTAACTGGATCAGCAACACTTTCAACGATGCTCATCCCTTTTAATGCATCCGACAAATCGATATCCTTACCATCCGTATCGACAACCACTGTGGCTGGTGCCAGTTCGCCTGGTGAGTAAGAGTTGGATATGACAGTATAGCCTTCCCGGGAGTTCATATCTTTAGGGAAAGAAGAGAGAATATCATATGAATATTTTATTTGCGAAGAATATCCAGCTAAAACACTGAAGATGATCAGGCATGTAAGAATGACGGTCCATGGTTTGGTTGTGACGATATTACCAATCCAATTACCGATTCGGCCTGATTCTTTAAGTTTTTTGACGGCTTTTCCCTTTTTCTTAGCACGTGCTTCTTCCATTTCTGGTGTGCGAGGAACGATTGGGAAGAAGGAAGCCCTACCGAATACAGAAAGCAATGCCGGTACAAGTGTTAAAGCCGCTACCATCATGATTAAAATGGACAAGCTGAATGGTACAGCAAAACGGTGATAGGCTCCGTATTTGGCTACAAGCAATGTTAGTAGGGAAATGACGATCGTAAGGCCGCTCATCGCAATGGCGCCTGATGAATCTTTGAATGCCGCGATCATGGCATCCCGTTTACTTTCATGAGTCCTTAATTCACTTCTATAGTGAGAGATTAAAAATAGACAATAATCCGTTCCGGCACCGAATAATAATACGGTCATGATTGAAATGGCCTGTGAATCGACTGTAATCCAACCATGGTCTGCCATGAATCCAAGGATCGGACTTGTGACAAGATAGGCGAAGCCTACTCCGATTAGCGGGATGATGGCTAAAAGCGGGGAACGGTAAATGAGCAATAAGACAACAAGTACAAGTATTACAGTCGCTAAAAGCAATTGGAAATCAGCACCTGAAAATAATCCCGTTGCATCGACGGATATCCCTACAGGGCCCGTCACTCGAAGGGATAATTCATCTGAATCCGTCGGGACCTTGAATGGGTCCGATCCAATGCGTTCCGATACTATTTCATTAATGGTTCCAAGATTTTTTTCCAGAATGGCAGTCCCGGTCTTTTCCTTAAAGAAAAGCGGCTGTACGAAAGTCGTTCCATCCTCTGAAACTGATTCTTGCAGAGCAGGCAATGGGATGTCATGAAGCGGTGGTAAAAAAGATTGCTGTGTAAGTGGGTTATCTGTAAGTTCTTTGGAGATGTACTGGATTTCGGCCAAGTCGGCTGCTGTCAGTCCGCCTTCCCGATGCCATGTCAGCAGGGCCGGTAATCCTGAAGAATTCGGAAACTCTTCGTTAATAAGTTCATCGGCCACGACTGAAGCAGAGTCTGCAGGCAAGTCAGCGGCATTATTCGCTGTTCGATCATTTACTGCAGGCAATGTGAAGGTTAATAGAATTGCTGTAATTATCCATACAGCAATGACAATCCAACGACCGGTTTTTCCAGTCATCATCCTGCCAAGTCTTCCTAATATTGATTCGTCCAATGAAGGCACCCCGCTTTTTGAATGTTTTGTCCTTAATTCATTATATTTGGGTTTTGCTAGCTTATACAAAAATGGGTATGCTCCCTTCATGTTTCTAAAGCTTCAATCCATCATGAATCCCGTTTGCAGCGTATCTTGATAGTTACTGGGTGCTAACAGTTTTTCTTCCGTAGGATTGGGGATAAATCCTGATCCAACTAAAATGGCAATTGTTTATTAGCTCTAATATCCTGCAAATTACGCGTTTTTGTACCTCGATTCCTTATATGTTTTTTCGATTTTATGAAGCGGCGTTATTAATGGAGTGAAAATATACTTATTCACATATAGGAGAAAAGCAATTATTTATCTGATTTCTATTAAATTTGAAGATTGAAGAGTGAAATAAAGGGAATAGGGGAAAGTATAGTGTGTTGGCTTTTATTAACAAAGGAGGGATTTTTTTGTCTGATAAATCCAAAAAAACCAATGATGAAGCGCAAGAAACATTAACGAACAGGCAAGGGCACCCCGTAACGAATAACCAGAGTCTTAGAACTGTAGGGAACAGAGGTCCAAGTACACTTGAGAACTACGATTTCCTGGAAAAGATCAGCCACTTCGATAGGGAGCGGATTCCTGAACGTGTCGTGCATGCCCGTGGTGCAGGTGCACATGGTTATTTTGTTCCGACTGGTAAAGCAGGGGAAGAGCCGATTTCAAAATATACGAGAGCGAAGGTTTTTCAGGAAAAAGGTAAAAAAACACCGGTATTCGTGAGATTTTCATCTGTTATTCATGGAGGGACGTCACCGGAAACGCTACGTGATCCCAGGGGGTTTGCCGTAAAATTTTATACGGAAGATGGGAACTGGGATCTTGTAGGGAATAATCTGAAGATATTCTTTATCCGAGATGCCATGAAATTCCCTGATCTGATCCATGCATTCAAACCTGATCCGGTTACGAATATCCAGGACGGAAGAAGGATTTTCGATTTTTGCTCCAGCTCCCCAGAAACATTTCATATGATTACGTTTGTTTTTTCCCCTTGGGGCATTCCTGCCAATTACCGCATGATGCAAGGGTCAGGGGTCAATACTTATAAATGGGTGAATGAGGAAGGCAAAGCCGTACTTGTCAAGTATCACTGGGAACCGAAACAAGGGATCAAGAACCTGACACAGAAAGAGGCTAATGAAATACAAGCCACGAATTTCAATCATGCCACACAGGATTTATATGAAGCGATCGAACGTGGGGACTACCCGGAATGGGATCTAAACGTACAGATCATGAGTGATGACGATCATCCTGAATTGGATTTTGACCCGCTGGACGATACAAAGATCTGGCCGAAAGATGAATTCCCATGGCTGCATGTCGGTACGATGGTATTGGATAAGAATCCGGAAGACTATTTCACTGAAGTGGAACAGGCTGCATTCGGCACGGGTGTCCTAGTGGATGGATTGGACTTCTCGGATGACAAGATGTTACAGGGACGTACTTTTTCTTATTCCGATACACAGCGTCACCGTGTTGGCGCGAATTACCTGCAATTGCCGATTAATGCTCCAAAGAAACGGACAGCCACGAATCAGACTGGCGGACAGATGCAATATGAAGTTGGCAGGGGGAACCAAAGCCCCCACATCAACTACGAACCATCAACAGTTGGCGGTTTGAAAGAAGCTGAACAGACGGGCAAGGAGTATACACCTATGGTAGAAGGGAAACTTGTCCGTGAGACAATCGATCGCCAAAGCAATACGAAGCAGGCCGGTGAAACATTCCGTGAATTCGAAGATTGGGAAAAAGATGATTTAATCTCCAATTTAGTGTCGGCATTGGCTCCTGCCGACAAGCGCATTCAGGTAAAAATGATTGCCCTCGCTGAAGAGGCTGATGAAGAGTATGGCCGCAGATTGAAAGAGGGATTAGCCTCGGCTTCTAAACATACGGAATCTTCAAAACCTCTGGGTGGAACGGATAACCCGGAGGCCGCAGTTAGAAAAGGACATGAAGCCGATCCATATTGATTGGTCTGAAAAGAAGCAAACATCCCTTTAAAAGGGGTTTGCCTCTTTTTTTTATGGGCATAATTGATGGATGGGTGGGTGGAACTTATCTTCTAAGGATGCTTTTGAAAACTAGTGGGAAATTAATTGGCAAAAAACTTCATAATCATTTAAACTGAAACTACTCTATTTTTCTCTTATAAAGGAGATGAAAAAATGATTAAAATTCTTTCTGCCCTTTTCTTTCCTTGTCTACTTGTCATGCTATTTTCAAGAGTCACCTATAACAATGTCGTGGGCCTTGTTTTAACTGTTGCCTTGATTACAGCTTCTGCATATAAAGGTTATACGCATACAAACTTATTGATCATCGTTGATGCCTTATCCCTTACAGTGGGATTTTGGTTATCAAAAAGAATGATGAAACGAACATCCAAGAGCGCCTGACATCAAAGGTGCTTTTTTTTTCTAAAAACTTTCCATTTCCCTCAACAAACCATGAGTCCATAAAACTAAAAAAGTAGAATGGATGTTCGCTTATTGCTGGTTTGTTTTGAGGCTATTGTGGTAGAATGAGTATATATACTTTCTTAAACCGGAATAAATAGAAGGGATATGCTCATGTCCCGTTTTCATATAAAAATATTTCAATAGGAGGCTATGCTTGGTGAAGGATAAGTTTGAGTTAGTCTCAAAATACTCTCCTCAAGGAGATCAACCTGCAGCAATTGAAATGCTTGTCGAAGGCATTAAAGAGGGAAAGGAAATGCAGACATTATTGGGGGCAACGGGGACAGGGAAAACGTTTACCGTTTCGAATGTTATTCAACAAATCAATAAACCGACACTTGTCATTGCCCACAATAAAACGTTGGCAGGGCAGCTTTACAGTGAGTTCAAAGAGTTTTTCCCTAATAATGCCGTTGAATACTTCGTCAGCTATTATGATTACTACCAGCCAGAAGCTTATGTTCCCTCAACTGATACATTCATCGAAAAAGATGCAAGCATCAATGATGAAATCGATAAACTGCGTCACTCGGCAACCTCGTCATTGTTCGAAAGGAAAGATGTCATCATCATTGCCAGTGTTTCGTGCATATATGGGCTGGGTTCTCCGGAAGAGTACAGGGAGATGGTTGTTTCCCTCCGTACAGGCATGGAAATAGACCGAAATGCCTTGCTCCACAGGCTCGTGGATATTCAATATGAGCGGAATGATATTGCTTTTCAACGGGGAACTTTCCGCGTTCGCGGTGACGTGGTTGAAATTTTCCCGGCATCACGCGATGAACATTGTGTACGGGTCGAGTTTTTCGGAGATGAGATAGACCGTATCCGTGAAGTCGATGCCCTGACTGGTGAAATCACAGGCGAACGCGAACATATCGCTATTTTCCCAGCTTCCCATTTCGTAACCCGAGAAGAGAAAATGAGGATAGCCATTCAGAATATCGACATGGAACTGGAAGAGAGATTAAAGGAATTAAGGGAAGATGAAAAACTTCTTGAAGCACAGCGCTTGGAGCAGCGGACCCGTTATGATTTGGAAATGATGCGGGAAATGGGCTTTTGTTCAGGGATAGAGAACTATTCCCGCCATCTAACGCTTCGCCCATCAGGTGCGACACCTTACACTTTAATGGATTATTTTCCAGAGGACTTCCTATTGGTCGTGGATGAATCACACGTTACCCTTTCGCAAATCCGGGGCATGTTCAATGGAGATCAGGCACGAAAGCAAGTGCTTGTCGATCATGGCTTCCGTCTGCCGTCTGCAAAAGATAACCGCCCTCTAAGATTTGAAGAATTCGAAAAAAAGGTCCATCAATCCATATTCGTTTCGGCAACTCCGGGACCATATGAACTCGAACATACGCCAGAAATGGTTCAGCAGATCATCCGTCCAACCGGATTGCTGGATCCAACGATTGAAGTGCGGCCAATTGAAGGACAGATAGATGACTTGATCGGTGAAATACAGGAGCGGGTCAAAAAGAACGAACGTGTCCTCATTACGACCTTAACGAAAAAGATGTCTGAAGATTTAACTGATTATTTAAAGGAAATTGGCATCAAGGTCCAATACCTTCATTCGGAAGTGAAGACCTTAGACAGGATAGAAATCATCCGGGAACTGCGAATGGGCAAATATGATGTACTTGTCGGAATCAATCTATTAAGGGAAGGCCTGGATATTCCGGAAGTGTCATTAGTGACCATTCTGGATGCCGATAAAGAAGGGTTCCTTCGCTCGGAACGTTCGCTTATTCAAACGATGGGCCGTGCAGCCCGTAATGCAAACGGCCACGTTATCATGTATGCAGACCGCATCACGAATTCGATGGAACTTGCCATCAATGAAACGAGGCGGCGCCGTGAAATACAGGAAAATTATAATAAAGAGCATGGAATAATGCCTCAAACCATTCAAAAGGATATCCGAGACTCCATCAGGGCCACACATGTAGCCGAAGAAGGAGAAGCGTATAAAGAAGATCTTGCACCAAGCCTCGCGAAGCTCCCTAAAAAAGAGCGTGTTAAAGTGATGGCAAGCATGGAAAAAGAAATGAAGGAAGCTGCTAAGGCACTGGACTTCGAGCGAGCTGCCGAGCTACGTGATTTATTACTAGAGCTAAAAGCGGAAGGGTGACGAAACATGGCAATGGATAAAATTGTGATAAAAGGCGCCAGGGCCAACAATTTAAAGAATATTGATATCACGATACCGAGAGACAAACTTGTTGTGCTAACCGGATTATCCGGATCTGGAAAGTCTTCCTTGGCCTTTGACACGATTTATGCAGAAGGGCAAAGGCGTTATGTGGAATCACTGTCCGCTTATGCGCGTCAATTTTTGGGCCAAGTGGATAAACCGGATGTCGATGCGATTGAAGGTTTGTCACCAGCCATTTCCATAGACCAGAAAACGACCAGTCGAAATCCTCGTTCAACCGTGGGGACTGTTACGGAAATCTATGATTATTTAAGGCTGTTATATGCACGGGTGGGCAGGCCGACCTGTCCGATCCATAATATTGAAATCACCTCACAAACGATTGAGCAAATGGTGGACCGCATCCTTGATTACCCTGAGCGAACCAAGCTCCAGGTATTGGCACCGCTTGTCTCAGGCAGAAAAGGGACACATGCAAAGGTTTTGGAGGAAGTTAAGAAACAAGGATATGTCCGAGTTCGTGTGAACGGGGAAATGCATGATCTTAGTGATGAGATCACTCTCGAAAAAAATAAAAAACATTCGATTGAAGTCATAATAGACCGGATCGTCATTAAAGAGGGTGTCATGGCGCGGCTGGCAGATTCACTGGAAAGTGCTTTGAAGCTTGGTGAAGGCAAGGTCATCATTGACGTTATGGGTGAAGAAGAGCTGCTGTTCAGTGAACATCATGCTTGTCCATACTGCGGATTTTCGATTGAAGAGTTAGAGCCGAGGATGTTCTCCTTCAATAGCCCTTTTGGAGCCTGCCCGGATTGTGATGGTTTGGGGGCGAGGCTTGAGGTGGACCGTGATCTGGTCATCCCGAATAAGGAATTAAGCCTCCGTCAGCATGCTATTGCGCCATGGGAGCCGACGAGTTCTCAATATTATCCCCAGCTTCTTGAAGCGGTAGCCAGCCATTATGCGATAGATATGGATATGCCCGTTAAAGATTTACCGGAAGATAAATTGGAGAAGGTCTTGCTTGGTTCAGGTAAAGATAAGATTTATTTCCGTTATAAAAATGATTTTGGAAGAGTGCAAGAAGGATATATTCCTTTTGAAGGAGTTTTAAGAAACATTGAAAGGCGCTTCAAGGAGACGAGTTCAGACTTTATTCGTGAGCAAATGCAGAAATATATGTCAGAACACCACTGTCCAACCTGTAAGGGTCACCGATTGAAAAAAGAGAGTCTTTCTGTGCTCATACAAGGGGCCCATATAAGTGAAACAACAGCTTTATCAGTGGAAGATGCGTTAGTATTTTTCGATAAGCTTGATCTGACTGAAAAGGAAGCGGCAATTGCGAGATTGATTTTACGTGAAATTCATGAGCGGCTCGGTTTTCTAGCCAATGTAGGTTTGGAATATCTGACGTTGAGCAGGGCGGCAGGAACATTATCAGGCGGCGAAGCGCAACGTATACGATTGGCGACGCAGATCGGTTCCCGATTGACAGGAGTCCTGTACATCTTAGATGAACCTTCAATAGGGCTGCATCAGAGGGATAATGATCGATTAATTGAAACGTTAAAGAATATGCGCGAAATCGGGAACACCCTGATTGTTGTTGAGCACGATGAAGATACGATGCTTGCAGCGGATTATTTGATCGATGTTGGTCCTGGAGCTGGAGCCCATGGGGGAGAAATAGTGGCCGCTGGGACTCCGGAAGAGGTCATGAATAATCCTAAATCGTTAACGGGCCAATATTTAGCAGGGAAGAAATTCATTCCTTTGCCATTGGAACGCCGGAAGAATGATGGCCGTGTCATTGAAATAAAGGGTGCCAAGGAAAATAATTTGAAAAACGTTAATGTAAAATTCCCCCTTGGAGTCTTTACAGCCGTTACAGGAGTCTCGGGATCAGGGAAAAGTACATTGGTGAATGAGATCCTCCATAAGTCTTTGGCTCAAAAGCTGAATCGGGCCAAAGCTAGACCAGGAGATTTCCGTGAGATCAAGGGCATTGAGCATTTAGACAAAGTCATTGATATTGACCAATCACCGATCGGTAGAACGCCACGATCAAATCCAGCTACCTATACAGGTGTATTTGATGATGTTCGTGACGTTTTTGCCTCGACTAATGAAGCGAAGATCCGCGGTTATAAAAAAGGACGGTTCAGTTTCAATGTGAAGGGCGGCCGCTGTGAAGCTTGCCGTGGTGATGGCATTATCAAGATCGAAATGCATTTTCTCCCTGATGTCTATGTCCCATGTGAAATCTGTCATGGGAAACGTTATAACAGGGAAACGCTTGAAGTGAAATATAAAGGGAAAAACATCTCTGACATTCTCGATATGACAGTTGAGGAAGGCGTTAGTTTCTTTGAAAATATCCCGAAAATCAAACGTAAGCTACAAACGATTTTTGACGTTGGCTTGGGTTATATCAAGCTTGGACAGCCTGCGACCACTTTATCAGGGGGAGAAGCGCAAAGGGTGAAACTTGCTTCTGAATTGCATCGCCGTTCCACTGGGCGCTCCTTTTATATCTTGGATGAACCAACTACAGGACTTCATGTCCACGATATAGCGAGGTTGCTTGAGGTCTTGCAGCGGCTGGTTGACAATGGGGATACAGTTTTGGTGATTGAGCATAATCTGGATGTCATCAAGACGGCGGACCATATTATTGATCTAGGTCCGGAAGGCGGAGACAAGGGCGGAACGATCGTCACTTATGGTACACCTGAAAAAATATGTGAAGTGTCCGAATCATATACGGGGAAATACTTAAAACCAGTACTGACTCGTGATCAAATTCGCATGGAAAATTGGATTGAAGAAAAAGAACAAGAGCATGAACATGCTTAAAAGAACAAGCCGGCCGGCTTGTTCTTTTTGTAGAAAAATGACAATGTGCATTTAATCAATCATTTGATTAAACAATAGGTAAACATGATATTTCCGGGGAAATCGTACATTTCCCTTTTCGGAAATTGTCATTTTCCTTTGTCGAATGATGGGAAAAATGGTATTTATGAAACTTTTTAGATATCTGGGCGTATGTATAAATAAAATGATAGGAGAAAGCGAGGAATGTTCATGCAGGAGGAAAGAAAGAAAATTTTAGAAATGATTCAAGATGGCAAGCTATCAGCGGAAGAAGCTATGGGCCTTTTAGAAGAATTAGAAAAAGCTAGTCAGGAAAGTGAAGCAAAAGAGCAGAAATTACAAAATGAATTATCGACGGTTGTCGTGGATAAGCAAAGCGAAGGAAGCACTCAGGATACGTTTAAGAAGAATATCCAGTCATCGAAGGAAAAGATTATTGATTTCGTTGAAACTGCTTTTAAGAAAATCAAAGAAACAGACCTTGATTTCAATTTCGGGAAATCTGTGGAGGTCAGTCATATTTTTCAGCATGATTATGATTTTCTAAATGAAGTTGATGTAGATATAGCAAATGGGAAAATAAGAATCGCTACATGGAATCAGAATGATGTCCGGGTTGAATGCCAAGCTAAGGTATACCGGGTGGAGGACATGGAAGAAGCTAGGAAAAACCTTTTGGAGGAAGTCGATTTTTCGATCGAGGATGGAAAGATGAAGTTCAAGGTTCGTGAAAAATCCATAAAGGTCGATACGATCATGTACATTCCAAGGAAGGAATATGATGACATTCATGTGAGGATGTTCAATGGTGCAATCACGACAGAGTCATTGAAATCAGAGAACCTTAAAGCAAAAACAGCGAATGGTGCCATTCATATCATGCAGGGTACAGGTGATTCGTGTGAGCTTGAAACGGGTAATGGAATGATCACCATTTCAGATACCAACTTTAATTACTTGGAAGCTGAGACCCTGAATGGAGCGATTAATGCCGATGGGTACTTCAAGAAAGTGGATGTTCAAACTTTCAATGGGGAAATCGTCTGTACAAATTCAGGGATGGATTGCGATTCAATACATGCTAAGTCAGTTACAGGAAAAGTCCAGCTGATCCTGCCACAAGGTAAGGCGATTGAAGGAGAGTTAAAATCCAACTTAGGAAGCTTTAATGTAAGCTTGGAAGGAATGACCATCATCGAAGAGAAAAGTGATGTCGTTCAAAAGGTCCTTAAGTTTAAAACGGTTAAAGAAGAGGTCCCTGTTCTTCATGTTTTTGCAGAAACCAAGACTGCTGCGATAACGGTTTCCTGAAGAAAAATAAAGCACGCTGATATAACTGGCGGGCTCAGAATGTAGGCAAATCCGATGAAAATCGAGTTTGCCTACATTTTTTTTATGGCTTGTACAATTTGGATGTTGATTTCCGCTCCAGACAATCGCTTTTCCTGGCTTGCGCCTGCGGGGTTCTCCCCTGGACGCACTTTTCCTGCAGGAGTCCCGCACGCTCCTCTCCAATCAACTTTTTTATTGAATTTAGATAGAAACCATACCTAAGTAGTTGAATGCTTTGGAGTTGGTTCGGGAACATCATTTGTTGAAAGATACGTTTTCCGACTACTTTTGTCTACAAAGTGAGCCCGCCGATATAAACTGGCGGGCTTTCTTATATTGGCATGAAACGAGTGTAAGGATTCATGTATGTTCAGCTCATCTTTTTCCTATTCACAGGGACCTTCCCGCTGCCATCAGCCGAAGGAAGTGAATAAAAAATCAATAAATCGATAATGCTTTGTTTGGTTATTAACAGAAAAATGCTAAAATAGTAAAAGTATCTCTAGAAATAGCATCGCTCCAAAAGGAGGAAAGATATATGGCAAAAGTCCGTACAAAGGATATAGTTGAAGCGTTTGGCCTAGAACTTATCAGTGGGGAAGAAGGAATTAACCGACCAATTGTGACGAGTGATCTATCTCGTCCAGGACTTGAAATAGCCGGTTTTTTTGATTACTATCCCGCGGATAGAGTACAGCTTTTAGGTATGACGGAGATGTCCTTTTTTAATCGGTTGAATGAACCGGAGCGAATACAAAGGATGGAAGAGTTATGCAGGGACTTTACTCCAGGCATCATCATTACGCGTGGTCAGGAAGTGCCGATAGAGTTAATTGAAGCTTCTGAGCGGGAATCCGTTCCTGTGATGAGGTCTAGTATGAAGACAACACGATTATACAGCCGTTTGACCAATTTCCTTGAAAGTAGATTGGCACCAACTACTGCTGTTCATGGTGTATTGGTGGATATCTATGGGCTAGGTGTGCTGATCACCGGTAAAAGCGGCGTCGGTAAAAGTGAGACAGCCTTGGAATTAGTGAAACGGGGTCATCGTCTCGTAGCGGATGATTGTGTAGAAATCCGACAGGAAGACCAGGATACGCTAGTCGGGAATGCGCCGGATTTAATCGAACATCTTCTTGAAATAAGAGGGTTGGGAATCATTAATGTAATGACACTTTTTGGAGCTGGTGCAGTCCGGAGCAATAAAAAGATCTCAATCGTCATCAATCTGGAACTATGGGAAAAAAACAAGCAGTATGACCGGGTTGGTCTAGATGAAGAAAAAATGAAAATCATCGATACAGAAGTGACGAAAATAACCGTACCTGTACGTCCAGGCCGAAATTTATCTGTTATCATTGAAGTGGCAGCCATGAATTACCGCCTGAAACGAATGGGAGTAAATGCTGCAGAACAGTTTTCAGATCGCTTGAACCATGCAATTGCAGATCCGGAACATGATGAATTTTAAAAGGTTATAGGAAAAGAGGAGACAAAATGGAACAAGGAATACAGCCGCTGAATCCGATAGCGATTGATCTAGGTCCCATTCAGGTACATTGGTATGGGCTAATCATCGGTTTCGGTGTGTTATTGGGTCTTATTATCGCATTAAGGGAGTCGGAGCGAAGAGGTCTTGATAAAGAGATATTTACTGATTTAATTTTGTTTGCCGTCCCAATCGCGATCATTTGTGCCCGTATATATTATGTCATCTTCCAATGGGAGTACTATTCACAAAACCCAGGGGATATCATAAAAATATGGAATGGCGGAATCGCCATACACGGTGCATTGATTGGAGCGGTGTTAACTGCCATAATTTTTGCCAAGGTCAAGAAGGTCTCATTTTGGAAGCTGGTGGATATTGCTGCACCGAGCTTATTGTTGGGGCAGGCGATTGGCCGTTGGGGTAATTTCATGAATCAGGAAGCACATGGGGGAGAAGTAACAAGGTCATTCCTTGAAAATATGCATTTGCCTGAATTTATCATAAATCAAATGTACATAAACGGTACGTACTATCACCCAACCTTTTTGTACGAATCGATTTGGAATATCGTCGGTGTAATCATTCTCTTAAGTTTACGGAAAGTGAACCTGCGCAGGGGTGAACTATTTTTAACCTATGTGATATGGTATTCCATCGGCCGTTGTTACATTGAAGGATTCCGGACGGATAGTTTGATGCTGACGGAATCACTGCGGATCGCACAAGTTATCTCGATTGTGTTAGTAGTTGTTGCCATTGTTTTAGTGGTCTATAGAAGGGTCAGTGGGCAAGCAGTCAAAAGATATTTAGATGAATAGGGAATATGTGTAAAGGGAGAGGGCATAGTGATAGTGGATTCGGTTAAAAAGGGACTTCTATCTGGCTTGAATACAACTTGGTCTTTAGGAAAAGTCATATTTCCAGTTACTCTGATCGTCACTGTGCTTCAATATACGCCTGTATTACCATTTATCATCAACTTGATAGCTCCTTTAATGAATCTCATCGGTCTTCCAGGGGAAGCGGCCATTCCGCTCGTGTTAGGGAACTTCCTGAATTTGTATGCAGCGATAGCGGGCATATTAACGCTTGATTTGACTGTTAAAGAAGTTTTCATTATCGCTATGATGCTATCTTTTTCACATAATTTATTGATCGAGTCAGGTGTGGCGATGAAAACCGGTGTCAAGCTGTGGATTATATTAACAGTAAGGATCGGGCTCGCGCTGTTGTCAGCAATCGTCATCAATTTTGTTTGGCAGGGCGGATCTGAAATGGCCCATGGAGTGGCTATCGGGGAGACTGTTGAGATTACCGGAGCGGGTGCAATCCTTTTACATGGGGTCATCAAGGCCCTTTCCGGAATCGCCCAGCTGGCGGTCATCGTTATTCCGCTAATGGTAGTGGTTCAAATCATGAAAGATTTGAAATGGCTGGAAGCCTTCTCAAAAGCCCTTGCTCCATTTATGAAGGTTTTGGGGATGAAGCCGAATGCTTCGATGCCTTTCGTGACAGGTTTGACTCTTGGTTTGGCATATGGGGCAGGCGTAATGATTCAAGCAGCGAAAGAAGATAATGTCTCGAAGAAGGATATGACGATTGCATTCATCTTTTTAGTTGCCTGTCATGCAGTTGTAGAAGACACACTGATTTTCATTCCACTGGGGATTCCGGTCTTGCCGTTGTTATTTATTCGCTTACTCACGGCTATTGTTCTAACGATGGCCGTTGCGTATATTTGGAATCGGACTGACAGAGTACAGAGAAAGGGAGCTGTATATGAACGGTAAAATAACTACATTATTATTCGATCTTGATGGGACGTTGATCAATACAAATGAATTGATCATCGCCTCTTTTACAGAAACTTTAAATCATTTTTGTCCTGGAAAGTTCAATCGGGAAGATATCATTACATTCATCGGCCCGACTTTGGTTGATACTTTTTCGTCCATTGATCCAAAACGAGTGGATGAAATGATCGCTTTCTATCGGGAGCATAATTGGAAGAACCATGATTTGCTTGTCACACAATTTGACGGGGTATTCGAAACCGTTCAAACATTGAAGCAGAGCGGCTATAAATTGGCGGTCGTTACGACAAAGAAACGTGATGTCGTCGAAAAGGGCCTGAGATTAAGCAAACTGGATCAGTTCTTTGAAGTGGTGGTCACGCTGGATGAGGTTGAAAAAGCAAAGCCGGACCCAGAGCCTTTGGAAAAAGCTTTAAATCAACTCGGTTCGGTTCCTGAGGAAGCGATCATGATTGGTGACAGTTATCATGATATTTTGGGCGGGAAAAACACAGGGACAAAAACGGCAGGGGTCTCATGGTCCATTAAAGGCCGTGAATTTTTGGAAAGTTACCATCCTGACTATATGCTTGAGCAGATGGCAGATTTATTGAATATCGTTGAGGTTGAAAAGCTCATGGAGGATAGAAAATGAGACGCACGTTCCGCTATCCAGTTGAAGGGGCAAATTCACTATGGCATGTGTATAAGACCGTTCCATTCTGGAAAGTCGTAAAGAATTTTGTGGTGATACAGCTAGCGCGTTATACGCCTTTTCTGGGTATGAAGAATTGGCTTTACAGGAATTTTTTACATATGAAAGTCGGAAAGCATACTTCGTTTGCTTTGATGGTCATGCCGGATGTGATGTTTCCTGAAAAAATATCCGTGGGAATTAATACAGTCATTGGCTATAATACGACGATTCTCGCTCATGAATATTTGATTCATGAATATCGTTTAGGAGATGTAGTCATTGGGGATGAGGTATTGATTGGAGCCAATTCGACCATTCTTCCAGGGCTTTCAATTGGTAATGGAGCGATTGTTTCTGCAGGGACGCTAGTCCATAAGGATGTTCCAGAGGGAGCTTTCGTCGGGGGAAATCCAATGAAAATCATATATACGAAAGAGGAAATGCTTGAGAGGGATCAGCAAACTTCTTTATGAAAAAAGACTTGCCCAAATATGCGGCAGGTCTTTTTAATGGCATTTTGGGTATAGCGGAGTCAGTTCATTCTTTAGATGATCTATGACTTCGTTAATCGATATATTTTCCTTGTTCACTGTCGTTTCATAAGTGTCTTTCAAGATTCGAAAAAACTTTTCCTGCGCTTGTTTATCCATACTCAGCTTGTCCACCTACAATCTTTTTAGGATTTATGAAGAGAGGGCTGAACAACTTCAGCCCCCATATCTCATTTATCTATTTCCGTTTTCAATAAATCGGCAACCAATACGTATCGTTCCGGTGCACTACCAATATATGAAAAAGGATAGCAGGTTGTTACTGTAAGTGTTGCTTTAGGCTTGGGAACGATCACGGTACGGTCATCTGCATCGACGATACGAACCTTCCTCACTTTATATGTAAACGTACCAGCTATTGTCTTGGCTATCAGCAAGTCACCTTTACCGACTTCACCCAGATCTCTAAAAATGGTATCTCGATGCCCGGATAAAACGGAATTATCCTTTTCACCGGGGAGGACAGACCCTGCATAATGGCCGACACCCTTTTCGAGTTCATCTTCATCCGTTCCATGGTAAATTGGGAGTGTTGCCTCGATTTTTGGAATATAAAGCTCACCCATCAAATCACCTGTCTTTGGCCGTTCATCATATAGTTCAGGCCCATCGGGAATATCTGCTTTCGTCTTCGGTCCTGGGAGCTTAGCCGTCGCCTCGACCAGCTCCGTCGTCTCGGGTGTTTCAGATTTATTCCATTTATATATGGCATAGCCTTTTAATAGTGTATAGGCGTTTGTCGTTGTAAAATAAAAACCAAGGCTTAAAAAGCAAACAGCCGTGATGAGTAACCATTTTCTCTTATGCCTGGATTGCCTATTTTTGCTCATCTTAATTTGCAAGTCTCGCTTTTCTAATTAATCCGAAAGCAATGCCCATCATCACTAAACCGATTAAAGCACCGAATAGGTAATTACCAGCAGTTTTAGGAAGCACTCCGCCTTTTTCCGTTTTATGTACGGGTTTTGCGTGTTTCTCGGGTTTCTTCTTCTTTTCTTTTTTTACTTCAACCACTTTCGAAATGACCTCAGTGGACTGTTTGATGTCATTCCCGGTTTCTTTCACTAAATCGGAACCAATCATTTCACCTGTCAATTTAAAATCGAGCAATAGATTGCCGTTTAAATCATAAATGGAAACTAGTAAACTAGCATTCGTCAATTCCTTAAGCTGGAATAAAGCCTCAAGGGATAGGTTTGTAGTGACGCCATCCTGAATTAAGGCGAATTTGAATTGAATTTGCAGCAAGTTTTGCAGATCATTATATATAGAAAGCAATTCCGCCACTTGCTCTGCAGACAATTCATCAATTGTTTCAAAATAATCGAGTTGGTTCATCCTATCGGAAATTGCCATTAAACGATCTTCAAAAGAAGGATCCTCGACGATAGGTAAAAGGTGGTTCATGAATCTATCCAGCTCTTCGTCTGTAAGATCGATCTCAGAAAAGAGCCCATCCATTAAATCGAGGATCTCTTCATCATCATATTCCGTCTCTTCATCATCATAACCCATTTCCAAATCGATGATATCTTCTATGTCGTAAATGAAGTGGAAGGTATCGATGATTGAATCTCCTTCTTCCAATTCACCGTAATCTATTAATAATTCCGTAAGTTCAGCTTCGGTCATTTCATATTCTTTCAGTAGATCCTGTAAAGTCTTAGGAGTGACGGCCGGTCCTAATGTATCACGCAACTCTTCTACAGATTCCAATTCATTCAATGTTAAGTCGTAAAAGCCTAAATACTCTTCCAATTCTTCTTGAGTCATTCTGATTTCAGATAGGTATGCATTAAGCTCATCCTGGTCGATCTTAGTGGCGGCGAAACTCTTTGTTCCGCTAAAACCGAGCGAAAAAAGTACGATAAGCGCCACAAAAAAAGAAAAATATTTCTTCAATTCCATTTCCCCCTAAAAATTTATAATAATACCAAACTCCTAATATTATAAAGCAGCTAAACCAAAAGGTATACATTTATAACAATGAATGGCTAAAGATAGGAATATTTATCCGGGGAAAAGGGCATGGCTCCTTCCAATTGACCTTAAAAAGGTCATGAAGAAATATCAAAGACCGTCATGGGATTGGAGTCATGGGATTACTCACCTTTTTCTTGACGTTAGGTTGGGGCAGGGGTAAACTATTAGTAGCTTCACCTTGCTACCATATTAGTGAACTAAAGCGATTTGATAGATTATTGTGAGTATTTATATGATTATGTCATTTTATTTGATAATATTTTTATATGTTATCTGAAATTTGGATTTAAGCCTGCAATTTTGGAAAGATAAACAAAAAGGAATTATGGCAATGACATTGGTTTTTGCCTTTAGGCGGACTGATTGGATATATATAGCAATCAATATTTCATAAGGAAGTGCAGTCGTGACGAAGCCATTTATGTTTGAGAAACCATTAGGCATGAGAGATACATTGCCGGTGCTGTATGAAACGAAAGTATCGGCCAGAAATAAAATGAGTGATGAAATCAAGAAGTGGGGTTATCAATTTATTGAAACGCCTGCTTTGGAATATTATGAAACAATTGGTGAGGCTTCGGCAATTTTAGATCAACAATTGTTTAAACTTCTTGATTCCCAGGGACATACGCTCGTACTTCGTCCCGAGATGACAGCCCCCATTGCACGAGTCGCAGCATCCAAATTATTAAAACAGCAAATTCCGCTTCGCCTGGCCTATTCTGCGAATGTATATCGGGCACAGCAGCGTGAAGGAGGCCGGCCGGCAGAATTCGAACAGATTGGTATTGAGTGTATCGGAAATAAGTCCATTAGTGCAGATGCTGAAATGATTGCCCTGCTTGCGGATGTTCTAAAGGCTGCCGGTCTTCAGGAATTTAAGATTTCCATTGGACATATCGGATTTTTACAAGAACTTTTCTTGAGCATTCTAGGTACGGAGGAAAGAGCCTCTATATTAAGGAAGTTTTTATATGAAAAGAATTATGTTGGTTTTCGGGAGCATGTAAAATCGCTGCCGCTTTCATCCATTGATAAACAGCGGCTTATCGAATTTACCTCCTTAAGAGGCAGTGAAGGCACCCTTAAAATGGCGCAAGGGTTGGTTGAAAATAATAAAGGGCAAGATTCTTTGGCTGAACTGAAGGAATTGTCTGAGCAGTTGAAAGAATTTGGCGTCGATCAATATGTTAGCTTCGACTTAACATTGGTCAGTCATATGAGTTATTACACGGGAACTTTATTTGAAGTGTATGCGGGACATGTGGGTTCGCCAATCGGCAATGGCGGCCGGTATGATAATCTGCTTGGAAAGTTCGGCTGGAATGCTCCTGCCACAGGTTTTGCAATCCGGGTGGATCGCCTTGCCGAAGCTCTTGGGGAGCCGATGCAGCCTGTCGCACCGGAATGTATTTTATTCAGTCCCGAACGGAGATTGGAAGCAATTGAATTTGCAAGAACAAAACGATCCGAAGGGAAATTGGTAACGATTCAAGATATTACAGTTGTTCAAAATGTCGATGCTTTTACAAGAACATTTTCTGAAGTGCATTTATTTGTAGGGAATGGAGGGAATGGAAAAGATGAAAAGTAGCTTTTTAACGATTGCGATGCCAAAAGGGAGAATATTTGAAGAAGCGGCAGAGCTATTAAGAAGGGCCGGTTTTCGTCTCCCTCCTGAGTTTGATGATTCCCGGAAATTGATCCTTGAAGTGGAAGAGGAGAATCTCCGTTTCATTTTAGCTAAACCGATGGATGTCGTAACCTATGTGGAACACGGCGTTGCTGACATTGGAATTGCAGGGAAGGATGTCATGTTGGAGGAAGAACGTGATGTATATGAGTTACTTGATTTGAAAATCAGTGCCTGCTACTTAGCCGTGGCTGGTCTGCCTGGTACGAAAATAAGTGACATCGCCCCCAAAATAGCCAGTAAATATCCGAATGTTGCCTCCAGCTACTTTCGCGAGCAGGGAGAGCAAGTTGAGATCATTAAGTTGAATGGGTCTATTGAGTTAGCACCGTTAATTGGTTTAGCTGAACGAATCGTGGATATCGTTTCAACGGGACGGACATTGAAGGAAAACGGTCTCGTAGAATATGCAAAAATTGCCGATGTGACTTCTAGGCTGGTGGCAAACCCTGTCAGCTATCGAATTAAAGAAGCAAGGATTACTGAAATTGTCGATCGGCTAGCAGGAATTATTGAATAGTAAATGAGGTGAACGTATGAAAATAGAACGGTTTGCGGAAGGGATTTCACTGAAACGTTCAGTTGATGCAGGTACTGCCGATCAAAGAAAAGCGGTTCAGGATATTATTTATGAAGTCAGGAGAAGCGGAAACGCCGCTTTAAATAGCTATACCGAAAGTTTCGATGGTGTCAGTCTAGGGGAATTACTTGTATCGGAACAGGAAATGGAAGAAGCGGCAGCGGCCATGACTCCGGAGCAGCTTGATATTATTCAAGAAGCGGCAAATAATATTCAATTGTTTCACGAGAAACAAATTCGAAATTCATGGTTTATGACTGATGATACGGGAACGATGCTAGGACAAAAATTAACACCTCTTGATGCTGTGGGTGTTTATGTACCTGGAGGCACAGCGGCGTATCCTTCGTCTGTACTGATGAATACGATGCCAGCTAAAGCAGCGGGGGTGGAACGGATCGTCATGGTATCTCCTCCAGGGAAAGATGGGAAATTATCGCCGGCGGTGTTGGCAGCTGCCAAAATTGCCGGAGTTACGGAAATCTATAAAGTTGGCGGGGCTCAGGCAATAGCGGCTCTCGCTTATGGGACGGAAACAATAAAAAAAGTGGATAAAATAGTGGGTCCGGGAAATATTTATGTGGCACTAGCGAAGCGGGAAGTATTCGGAGATGTCGCCATTGATATGATTGCAGGACCAAGTGAAATAGCGGTATTGGCGGACGAATCCGCCATCGCCGCAGAAGTTGCGGCTGACTTGCTATCACAGGCAGAGCACGATCCCCGTGCTTGCAGTGTTTTGGTGACGACGTCCACGTCCCTTGCAGAAGAAGTGGCCGCAGAAGTGACCAAGCAGGTAGCGTTACTACCGCGCCATGATATTGCTGCAGCAGCCATAAGGGACTATGGAAGAATTGTTGTATGCGGGAATATGGCAGACGCTATTGATGCCATAAATGAACTTGCACCTGAACATTTGGAAATTGTGACCGATGATGCACTTGAAGTTATGGCTAAAATCCGGCATGCCGGGGCAATCTTCATTGGCCGCTTTAGCTCGGAGCCTGTAGGGGATTACTTTGCAGGTCCCAATCATGTGTTGCCTACTAACGGAACCGCCCGTTTTTCCAGCCCGCTGAATGTGGATGATTTCCAAAAGAAATCGAGCATCATCATGTATAGTGAAACGGCCTTCCGCAAAAATGCAGAAAAAATTGCTGCATTTGCCCGCATGGAAGGACTTGAGGCCCACGCCCGTGCCATCGAATCACGGGGTGTGAAAAAATCCGGGAAATAGTGCCTGAATCCTTACGAAATAAATAAAAAAACTGAAATAACGACTTTTGATATGCTTTTGACATCTTGGGAAAAGGGGTCTTACCCCGATAGGAGGACTTGTAATGGAACGTTTTGCTAGTGTGGAGCGAAAGACGAATGAAACGGAAATCAGTTTGAAGTTTGGTGTGGATGGTGAAGGTAATTCCTCCATTAAAACGGGCGTTCCGTTTATGACGCATATGCTGGATTTGTTCACGAAACATGGGAAGTTTGATTTGACTGTAGATGCAAACGGAGATACAGACGTGGATGATCACCATACAACTGAAGATATTGGCATTTGCTTGGGTCAAACGTTAGTGGAGGCCCTTGGAGACAAGCGCGGGATAAAACGTTACGGAAATGCTTTCGTACCTATGGATGAAGCACTCGCCCAGGTTGTCATCGATTTAAGTAATCGTCCGCATCTAGAGTTCCGGGCTGAGTTTCCTTCACAAAAGGTTGGTACTTTCGATACTGAACTGGTGCACGAGTTTCTTTGGAAACTCGCTCTTGAAGCCAGGATGAACCTGCATGTAATCGTTCATTACGGTCACAACACACATCATATGATCGAAGCAATATTCAAAGCGCTAGGACGGGCATTGGATGAAGCTACTACCATCGATCCACGGGTCAAAGGCATCCCTTCAACGAAAGGAATGTTGTAAATGATCGGGATCGTCGATTACGGCATGGGGAATTTATTTTCTGTAAGTAAAGGGCTGGAGCGTCTTGGTGCCGATTCATTCATTTCCGATGACCCTGAAGAACTTTCAAAGTCGAAAGGGATCATTCTCCCTGGCGTTGGCTCTTTCAGGGATGCCATGGGTCTTTTGGAAAAACAAAAGCTAGATGAATTCCTGAAGGAATATGTAGCAGGTGGAGGGTACCTATTAGGCATCTGCCTTGGTATGCAGCTTCTCTTTGATGAAAGTGAGGAAAATGGACCGGCAAAAGGATTATCGCTCATCCCGGGTAAAGTGGTTCGTTTTAAGGGAGTGGATGCGAATGACCAGGTTTATAAAGTGCCGCACATGGGCTGGAATCGTCTTGAATTTAAACACGCATCACCAGTGAATGAGGGGCTGGAAGAGGAACATGTTTATTTCGTCCATTCTTATTACGCCGATACGGATGAATCATTCGTTACCGCTTCGGCGACGTATGATGTGGAAGTGCCGGCGATCGTCGGTAAAGGGAATGTATTCGGAATGCAGTTTCATCCGGAAAAAAGCGGGAAGATGGGCATGTCACTCTTGAGAAATTATCTGTCATTAGTAGAAGGGAAGGAAGAAGCATGAGCAACTTTACTATTTACCCGGCGATTGATATGCGCGGAGGCAAATGCGTCCGCTTAATCCAGGGAGATTACAATCAGGAAACCGTTTATGGCGATTCCCCCTTCGATATGGCTAAAAGCTTTGCGGACCAAGGAGCCGATTGGATACATATGGTCGACCTTGACGGAGCTAAAGAGGGAGTGCGCATCAATGATTCGTACGTAATTAAAGCTGCAAGTGAGTTAGGGGCCCGCATTCAAATCGGCGGAGGCATCCGTACTGAACGGGATATAGCCCATTACCTGGATAATGGAGTGGAACGTGTCATTCTAGGCAGCACGGCCGTTTCAGACCCTGATTTCACTAAAGATATGATTAGGAAATATGGAAGCCATATCGCAATAGGGATCGATGCGAAGGATGGCAGGGTTGCCACTCATGGTTGGCTTCAAACGTCTGGAACCCTTGCAATAGATCTTGGCAAATTACTGGCCGATGCTGGTGCAGAGATCTTTATCGTGACTGATATCGCGACAGATGGTATGCTTTCGGGTCCGAATGTGAAAGGTATATTGGCGATGGCGGAGGAAACTGGGAAAAAGGTGATTGCTTCGGGGGGCATTAGTTCCCTGGAAGACCTTATCACCCTCAAAGAATATGAAGCTCAAGGAATTGCAGGGGCAATCATTGGCAAGGCGCTTTATACGAATCGCTTTACTGTGGAAGAAGCACTAGAAAAGGTGCGTGGTTAAATGCTCACAAAACGAATAATTCCTTGTCTCGATGTAAAAGATGGACGCGTAGTTAAAGGCATACAATTTGTATCCCTTAGGGATGCTGGAGATCCGGTCGAGCTTGCAGCCTTTTATGATCAGGAAGGTGCCGATGAGCTTGTCTTCCTTGATATTTCCGCTTCACATGAAGGCAGGGAAACGATTGTCGACGTCGTTCAAGCGGTAGCTGGCAGCTTGGCAATTCCGTTTACAGTGGGAGGCGGTATTAATTCTCTAGCGGATATGAAGAAAATCTTACGCGCTGGCGCAGATAAGGTTTCCTTAAATACAGCAGCCATTCTGCGGCCTGATTTAATTAATGAGGGTTCTGATTATTTTGGGGAACAATGTATCGTTGTCGCTATAGACGCCAGATATGACGAAGAGCTTGGATCATGGCGCGTATACACCCACGGCGGTCGAAAACCGACTGAATGGGAAGTGATCGCGTGGGCGAAGGAAGCCGTCAGCCGCGGTGCAGGTGAAATTTTATTGACTAGCATGGATTGTGATGGGGAGAAACAAGGGTTTAATATCGCTTTAACAAAAGCGGTATCTGAAGCTGTTTCGGTGCCGGTCATCGCCTCGGGCGGGGCAGGTAACGCGGGGCATTTCCAGGAAGCTTTTGAAGAAGGTAAAGCGGATGCAGCATTAGCCGCATCGATTTTTCATTATAAAGAAACATCCGTCAAAGAAGTCAAAGCGTTTCTCAAACAACAAGGAGTGGTTGTACGATGAATCTTGAAACTATTAAATACGACGATAAAGGTCTAATACCGGCAATCATTCAAGATGCCGGAACCGGTGAAGTGCTGACACTTGCTTACATGAATGAAGAATCTCTAAAATTGTCCATCGAAAAAGGCGAAACGATTTTCTTCAGCCGTTCGCGCAATGAATTGTGGCATAAAGGAGCAACCAGCGGTAATATACAGAAAATCATCGAAATGAAGTATGATTGCGATCAAGATGCATTGGTGGTTCGAGTCGTTCCTGCAGGTCCAGCGTGCCATACAGGGGCAACAAGCTGTTTTAGCGAATCGATTTACCAAAACAATGAAGCTGGACAAGCCATGCAGGCGAATGTGACTTTCTTGGCGGAATTGGAAACATTGATTAAAAAAAGAAAATCGGAAATGCCTGAAGGTTCATATACAACTTACTTATTCGAAAAAGGCGTTGATAAAATCCTGAAAAAAGTCGGTGAAGAAGCCGCGGAAGTCATCATTGCTGCCAAAAACCGCGATGCAGAGGAACTTTCCATGGAAAGTGCCGATCTCCTTTATCACTTATTCGTTCTTCTTCAGGAACAAGAACTGCCTTTCCAAGCGGTGCTTGATGTATTGAAGGCTAGACATTCCGATAAGGACGAACCAAAAGAAACCGAATGAATGGTGATGGCCCTCCGTCATTAGGAGGGCTCAGACTGAAGACAAACTCGATGAAAATCAACTTTGTCTTCAGTTTTTTTTGCTTGTTATTTGGACGTTGATTTCCGCTCAAGAAACTCGCTTTCCGCGGGCGGTCCGCCCTCGGCGCCATTGCGCCTGCAGGGTCTCCCCTAGACGGTGCTTTCCCCGCAGGAGTGTCGCACCTTCCTCTCCAATTAACTTTTTCTACATAACTTTGGTAGGAACCATATCTGAGATTTGAAGGTGTTGCTTTGTTCGGGAACATAATTGATGAAAGAGATATTTTCCAACCCCTTTTGTCTACTAACTGTGCCCTCCGTCAATAGGAGGGCTTTATTTGTATTAACGACTAATCTTGACTCCCCATTTGACTAGGAAGATACTTAAATTTTTTCTTAAAGAAAGCATGGGAATTTCTGTTTTCCATTTTCTTGAATTGTTCGGCAAATTTAGTCCAATATGTTATAATACTATGGTTAATCAACTTGTAGATGGAGGATTACATGAGTAAAGACTCTAAATTTGGACAACAGGCAAAAATTCTAACTTTTCACCCAACAGGTGAGTATTATTTCACCAAGGGTTTAAAAGCTTATCATAGACGTGAACTACCTAAATCAAAAAAATACCTGGAACGTGCGCTGGAACTTGAACCTGCAGAACCGATGATAGCCTGTCAATTGGCAATTACATGCTCGGAAATCGGTGAATATAATTATTCAAATAACCTCTTGGAAAACATCTTGGATGTGATGGATCCCTATATGTCGGAATGTCATTACTTCCTGGCAAATAATTATGCCCACTTAGGCATGTTCAAGGAGGCATACCGTCACGCCAGTGCTTATCTTGATAAAGAAGAAGACGGGGAGTTCAGCGATGACGCAGAAGATCTGCTTGAACTGATAACTTTTGAGTCGGATGAGTCAGAAGAAAATCCCTTTAAGCATGATGGGCTCATTACCAAACAGGAAAAAGCCCGCGAGTATCTGGAGTCAGGGAATTTCCCGAAGGCTATCGAAGTACTGAAAGAAACGATTGCCGAATACGAGGATTACTGGTCCGCTTATAATAACCTGGCACTTGCCTATTTCTATCTCGGCCAAGTAAATGAAGCCTTTGAAACACTGGATGGGGTACTGGAAAAAAGTCCGGGAAACCTGCATGCGCTTTGTAACCTTGTTGTTTTTCATCATTATCAACAGGATGAAGAGAAGGTTGAAGAGCTCATACAGATGCTGGAGAAAATTCGGCCGATGCTATCCGAACATCGTTTCAAGCTTGGAGCGACCTTCGCATTGATCGGAAATTACGCATCTGCATATAAATGGCTGAAAGTATTGCAAAAGCAGGGATTCGAGGGAGATGGGACCTTCTATTATTGGCTTACTATTTCCGCTTTCCACTTGGGTCATGAACAGGCTGCCAGAAAGGCATGGAAAAAGGTCGTGGAAATGAACCCTGAAAAGGAAGGCATGGAGCCATGGGGAGATATGAATGCGACTTCAGATGGTTTTGAACATCATTTTCCTTCTATTTTAAAAAGGCTGGAAAGCGAATTCATTGAGGAAAGGCTGTTTGCCATTTTCCTTCTGAAGCATTCCGTCCATAAACAGAAGCTACTGAAAAACCAGGTCCTAAACCTAAATCAGAATTTCACTGATTTGGAACGTGATTATGCAGATCTTGTGCAAGCTCCTGCTAAAGATCGCCAATTAACACCGATTGATTTTGCCGATCGCACAGCTGAGTTATTATATCAGCATTTCCAACCGATACAATTAGATGAAGCCGGACTCTATTTAATGTGGTTTTCCGTCTTTATCGAGGCGGTGAAATCCGAGCAGAAGCTAAACAATCCAGCAGGCTGGGCATCTGCGGTGGAGTACGTGTGGAATCAGCTTAAAAATGAGAAGGCAAGCAAACAGGCAATCGCGGACAAACATTTCATATCTGTGTCCACCTTATCGAAGTACGTAAAATTGGTTCAAACCCTTCTGGGGTGAGCATATATTTGGACGAAAAATTATTTGTTATATAGGATAATGGGTAGGGAACACTAACCGTAGTGAAGGTTCCATTGTAATGGAATATGGAGGAGTGAGAACATGTCTGAAAAAATTTATGACGTTGTTATTATTGGTGCTGGTCCTGCAGGGATGACGGCGGCTGTCTATACATCACGTGCGAACCTTTCAACATTGATGTTAGAACGCGGAGTACCTGGCGGGCAAATGGCCAATACAGAGGAAGTTGAAAATTATCCTGGTTTTGACACAATTCTCGGACCTGAACTTTCAACGAAAATGTTTGACCATGCAAAGAAATTCGGTGCGGAATATGCTTATGGGGACGTTAAGGAAATCATTGACGGTGAAGAGTATAAAACGATCAAAGCCGGTTCCAAGGAATTTAAAGCACGTTCAATCATTATTTCATCGGGTGCCGAATACAAGAAAATCGGTGTTCCTGGCGAAAAGGAATTGGGCGGCCGCGGTGTATCGTATTGTGCTGTTTGTGATGGTGCATTTTTCAAGCAAAAGGAACTGTTCGTTATCGGCGGCGGAGACTCTGCTGTTGAAGAGGGAGTGTACTTGACCCGTTTTGCCTCAAAAGTGACGATCGTCCACAGACGTGAAGAACTTCGTGCTCAAAAGATACTTCAAGATCGTGCATTTGCCAATGAGAAAATTAACTTCATCTGGAATCATACTTTGAAGGAAATCAATGAAAAAGGCGGTAAAGTCGGCGGTGTCACTTTAGTTTCCACTGTAAATGGAGAAGAGACAGTGATGGATGCAGACGGTGTATTCATTTATATCGGAATGCTTCCTCTAACTAAACCATTTGAGAACTTGGGCATCTTGAATGCTGCAGGCTATGTTGAAACGAATGATCGGATGGAGACACACGTCCCGGGTATTTTTGCAGCTGGTGACGTTCGTGAAAAAACATTGCGCCAAATCGTTACAGCTACAGGTGATGGAAGCATTGCCGCTCAATCCGCTCAGCATTATATTGAGGAACTTCAAGAAAAATTGCAACCAAAGGCTTGAGTGCACAAAAGTTTCACACTTCGTAATTCGGTTTTAACGATGTTGTAACACGTGTGAAATAATGATTGTGTATAGTATGGGTAGAAAGTTGACCCCCTTTAATTATAAACGTTTGAGGACACAGATTAAGTATCTGTGTCCTTTTTTTGTGTGTCCTGCTTTAAGACTATATCTTTAGTGCCGATTTTTAGGTAAATTTTAATTGCTTGGAATGTGAAGTTAGGCATCTCTTTGAATTTAGGCAGGGAAAGTGGAGAAGAATAGGGGTTAAGCAGGAGATAAAGACTTACTCAGTGATTCCTTGAGAATGAATATTCCCCCAATGCAGGAAGTTTCCTTTATTGTTAGCTCATTTCAAAAATAGTATAATGATAAGATATACTAAACATATCTGTCAAAAGGTAATAAGATGTAAAATACAACTTGTTTGAACTATTAGCATTTGAGAATCGCCAAATGGATATCTAACGGCGGTTTAATGATATAAACTGAATCTCTTCAAGCAGAAGGGGGAAGGTTTCTATAGTCGAGCAGAGGCCAATTGAGGTGAAGAACGTGCAACGTGTCACAAACTGTGTATTGATTAAGGATGATCAAATCCTCTTATTGAAAAAACCTAGACGCGGATGGTGGGTAGCTCCAGGCGGCAAGATGGAGCCTGGGGAGTCTGTACGTGATGCTTGTATTAGAGAATATCGAGAAGAAACAGGAGTTTATTTGAAAAACCCTTCCATAAAAGGTATTTTTACCTTCATTATGAAGGACGGGGATAAAGTTTTGTCAGAGTGGATGATGTTCACTTTCTTTGCGACGGATTCAGATGGTGTCAATGTGGATGTTTGTGAAGAAGGGGAACTTAGCTGGCATCCGGTTGATGATGTTAAAAAGCTGAAAATGGCTGAGGGTGATTTTCATATTCTGGACTATATGGTCCATGGAAGTGGAATCATTTATGGAACGTTTACCTATACGCCTGAGTTTAAGTTACTCTCTTATCGATTGGATCCAGGTTAATATTCAATATAAAAAAGATTGCTATATATGGGGGCGGAGAACTATGAGTACAGGGGAGATTAATGAAACGCAATTGGTCATCATAACCGGAATGTCAGGAGCAGGTAAGACAGTGGCGGTTCAAAGTTTTGAAGACCTCGGCTTTTTTTGCGTCGATAATTTGCCGCCCACGCTATTGCCAAAGTTTTTGGAGTTAATGAAGGACTCCGGGAATAAGATGAATAAAGTGGCTCTTGTCATGGACTTGAGGGGGAGGGAGTTTTTTGATTCCTTATTTCTTGCACTGGATAAATTAACGGAATCAGCGGCAGTATCACCAAGAATCCTTTTTCTTGAAGCTGATGATGATTCCTTGGTACGCAGGTATAAGGAAACGAGAAGGACCCATCCCCTTGCTCCATTAGGCAGGCCATTGGAAGGCATTAAAATGGAACGGGAACTATTGGACGAACTAAAGGGAAGAGCTCAGCTGATCTTTAATACTTCACAACTGAAACCGCGCGAATTGAGGGAGAAAATCGCTTCGGAATTTTCTGCGGATAAATGTGTAGGTTTCACAGTCAATGTCATGTCCTTCGGGTTCAAGCATGGTCTGCCAATAGATGCCGACCTTGTGTTTGATGTACGTTTCCTGCCAAATCCATATTATATTGACCATATGAGGCCAAAGACTGGTTTGGAACAGGAAGTGTCGAGTTACGTTTTAAAATGGAGTGAGACTCAAAAGTTCTTGGAAAAGGTGACCGATCTGCTTGCCTTCATGCTTCCACATTATAAACGTGAAGGGAAAGCACAGCTTGTAGTTGCGATTGGGTGTACAGGCGGTCAGCATCGTTCTGTAGCATTGACGGAGTATATTTCAAACCACTTCAAAAAGGATTACAGCGTTCAAATATCTCATCGCGATATCGAAAAAAGTAAGGGGAAAGCAGATGTTAGATAATAAGAAACAACCTAAGGTTGTGATCATCGGAGGGGGAACCGGCCTTCCCGTTTTGTTAAGAGGTTTAAAGAAGCATCCAGTGGATATAACGGCGATCGTCACTGTAGCAGATGATGGCGGAAGTTCGGGTCGCCTTCGCGAGGACATGGATATCCCCGCGCCAGGTGATATTCGTAACGTTCTAGCAGCGTTATCGGATGTAGAGCCTCTTGTTGAACAAATGTTTCAACATCGCTTTCAGAGTAAAAATGAGCTATCCGGGCATTCGCTGGGGAATTTGATCCTGGCGGCAATGACCTCGTTGACCGGAGATTTTGTCCATGCTATCCAGGAAATGAGTAAATTCCTTAATGTCCGTGGTAAAGTGCTTCCGGCTGCCAACCAAAGTGTGGTTCTCCATGCGGAGATGGATGACGGAACGATTGTTACAGGAGAATCCAAGATCCCCTTTTCAGGAAAGAAAATAAAAAAAGTATTCCTGTCTCCTCAGCATATAAGGCCGCTCAGTGAAACTCTTCAGGAAATTAAGCATGCAGATCTTATTGTCATTGGTCCAGGAAGCTTATATACTAGCATTCTGCCTAACTTACTTGTCCCGGGCCTAGGGGAAGAAGTTGGCCGCTCCAAGGCTAAGAAGGTGTACATTTGCAATTTAATGACACAAGCCGGCGAGACGTTGGATTATAGCGCGAGCGATCATATAAAAGCTATATATGACCATATGGGAAATGCATATATTGACAGGATACTGGTTAATAATGAGGAAATACCGACTGAGATTCAGCAACGTTATCAAGCTGAATATGCCAAACCGGTCATGTATGATGTGGAAAGTTTAAAACGGATGGGTCTTGAAATCATACAAGAACGCATTTTCAGCTATGAAGGGAATGTAATACGCCATGACACGAAAAAAGTGGCGGATTTGCTTTATAATATGCTTGTAAATGAAACAAAAAGCCACATTGTTCCGTAGATATAAGCGGGGACGGTTTTTTGATTGATAAAATAGATTACCTGCGTTCGATTGGGGGTGAAATGGATGTCTTTTGCTTCAGAAACGAAAAAAGAGCTTACTACATTAGAGGGAAAGGATTGCTGCGGAAAAGCGGAATTGTGTGCGCTTATCCGGATGAACGGATCCCTTTCATTTTCTAATCGGAAGCTTGTCGTGGATATTCAAACTGAGAATGCTGCGATTGCCAGAAGGATTTATACGCTGCTGAAAAAAAGTTATGAGGTCCAGGTCGAGCTTTTGGTCCGTAAAAAGATGAAGCTTAAAAAAAATAATGTTTATATTGTCAGGATGTCATCTGGAGGGCAGCGGGTTTTAACCGATTTGGAAATTTTAGGAGACGGCTTTGAAATTCTCCATGCTATATCCGACACTATTGTTGGGAAGAAATGCTGTAAGCGTTCATACCTAAGAGGTGCATTCCTTGCGGGGGGATCGGTGAATAATCCGGAAACGTCTTCCTATCACCTTGAGATTTTCTCACTTTATAAAGAGCACAATGATGCCCTTTGTGAGCTAATGAATAAGTTTGGCTTGAAGGCCAAGACGCTTGAACGCAAAAAAGGGTACATCATTTATTTGAAAGAAGCCGAAAAGATCGCTGAGTTTTTAAGCATAGTCGGTGCCCATTCAGCGTTATTAAGATTCGAGGATGTACGGATTGTCCGTGATATGCGTAATTCAGTAAATCGACTTGTGAATTGTGAAACAGCCAATTTGAACAAAACGATTGGTGCCTCATTGCGCCAGGTTGAAAATATCCATTACATTGAGGATACGGTAGGACTAAGCATTTTACCGGATAAGCTTCGGGAAATTGCGGAGCTTAGGATAGCATTTCAGGATATAACCTTAAAGGAACTTGGAGAAATGGTATCAGGAGGAAACATCAGTAAGTCAGGGATTAATCACCGATTACGCAAGATTGATGAAATAGCTGACAGGCTCCGTGGGGGAGAGGCTATTGCTGCGAAAAAATAAAGCTAACAGGGGAGATCAAGATGGTGGAAAAACAAGTTGAAGTAAAACTGAAAACAGGTTTGCAAGCCCGGCCGGCCGCTCTTTTTGTACAAGAAGCTAACCGCTTTCATTCGGATGTTTTCCTTGAAAAAGAAGGAAAAAAAGTGAATGCAAAAAGTATCATGGGATTAATGAGCCTTGCCATCAGTTCTGGCGTGTCCGTTAAGTTAATCGTCGAAGGACGCGATGAAAAGGAAGCAATAGAGGCATTGGAAGAGTTCATTCAGCAAGAGGGGTAAAATAAGAGGATGCCAAAAGTGCATCCTTTTTTTTTATGATTTTTCACATTATGTGAAAAAAGGCTCCGAAAGTCGCTTAAGACGACTTTCGGAGCCTTTTGTATCATTTTTTTATTTAGAGTCTTTTTTGGCATCAAGAATGCTGCGCGTGATGACTTTGTCAATCAAGCCATATTCAAGAGCTCTTTCGGAAGTCATGAAGTTATCACGTTCCGTATCTCTTTGAAGGACTTCAATAGGTTGACCAGTACGTTCTGCCAAGATTTGGTTCAGCTTATCTTTCAAGTGAAGGATACGGCGGGCAGCAATTTCAATTTCCGTTGCTTGACCTTGGGCTCCTCCAAGTGGTTGGTGAATCATGACTTCACTGTTTGGCAACGCATAACGTTTGCCCTTTTCACCAGCGGCCAATAGGAATGCACCCATGGAAGCGGCCATACCGATGCATACAGTGGATACATCAGGTTTGATATACTGCATAGTATCGTAAATGGCCATACCGGAAGTGATGCTTCCACCAGGGCTGTTGATGTATAAAGTGATATCTTTTTCAGGATTTTCCGCTTCTAAAAATAGTAATTGAGCAACAATTGAGTTGGAAACATTATCGTCAATTCCACTTCCTAGCATAATGATCCGGTCTTTTAATAAACGGGAGTAAATATCGTAGGCACGCTCCCCACGACTTGTTTGTTCGATAACTGTAGGAATTAAATTCATGTTCATTTCCTCCTTCGATTAAGAGAATCATTTAAATTCTTTATGTATGTATGATACACTTTTTGGTCAATTTAGGTCAAACAAAACAAACCCTATAATGGATAATTTGTTCGACAATTTTCTGGCAAGTCCCCTTCCCGAATAGATTTATTTATAATTATGCCGCACAGGGATGAATTTCCACATTACCCATAATACCCAAAAGGTGAAGTTTTAAACCTGATAACCCTTGCAAAGGATGGGATTCTATCATATAATGAAGTCTGTCGAAAAAAGATTTTTCTATTTCGCCCTCGTAGTGCAACGGATAGAACGCAAGCCTCCGAAGCTTGAAATGCAGGTTCGATTCCTGCCGAGGGCATTACCAATCTCCTGCTTAATAAAGTGGGGGATTTTTTATTGGTCAATTCAATTAGAAGGCATCAAATGGTTCCTTGCGATTTTTGATGGATTTACTCGATTTCCGTAAAATTCCGTCGAATCATGGTATTTCACTCCCTTGCCTCAGAATATTCGCCCCTACCATTGAAAAATGGTGATTTTCCAGTAAAAGTAGTTGTGAAAATCGCATTTCTGACATATAGTATTTAAAACAAATACACTATTCAGAAAAAAACGTAAGCGTTTTCATGGGTTTTTGTGTAGAATTTTCTCCTGATAATGTAAAATGGAGTGGGGGAGGGATGAATCGATGAGTATGAATATGAAAGCAGGACTTTTTCAACAGCAAACATTAAAGATGGCAATGACCCAGGAGCTTATGCAAGCAATTACATTGCTGCAATACTCCTCACAGGAGCTATCGGCATTCTTAGAAGATAAAATGGTGGAAAATCCATTACTGTCCCTAGATCAGCCAACATCTTCTTTATTTCAGCCAACCTTTGACCGAAAAAAGGGAAAACGGACTCTTAAAAATACGTATGATGCCAACTATTGGATTGAACAGATCAGTGAAGATACACTATCGCTTGAACAGCATGTCATGTCCCAGGTGAATCACCAGCAACTTTCCGGTGAGCAGCAGAAGGCGATGCTACTATTAATTCATAATCTTGATGAAAACGGTTACTTAAGGACTCAGCTGGAGGATATATGTGTTCCAGGCATATCTTCAGTCGTTTTGGAAGAGAGCCTTTCGATTTTACAGCAGCTTGAGCCGCATGGAATTGCAGCTAGGAATCTTCAAGAGTGCCTTTTACTTCAGGTAAAAGCAGAAGGGGTGAATTTGCTGGCAGAATCGATCATAGAAAATCATTTCCTCGATTTTGCTGAAAAGCGTTGGAAGGACTTAAGTAAGAAAATCGGTGTTACAATGAAGGAGATTCAAGAAGTCTTTGATTATGTCCAGACGTTGAACCCGCGTCCAGCTTCACTCTTTTTTCAGGAAAAACCTTCTTATATAGTGCCGGATGTCGTCGTGGAAGTTCGTGATGGGGTACTGCTTGTGGGGAATTATGATGGCAACTCACCAAATCTTAATGTGGATAAAGGGTATTTGAACCGAATGAAGAGCCATAAGGACCAGGGAGTGCAAAAGTTCATCCAGGATAAGTGGCAGGAATATCAATGGATCTCTAGAGGGATACAACAGAGAAAAGAAACGATATTGAAGGTTATTCAGTGCATCGTCGAAAAACAGCCGGCGTGCTTTCGTCATGGCCTTAACCATTTGAAGCCGATGACGATGAAAGAAGTCGCCGACGAGATTGGTATTCATGAATCCACAGTTAGCCGGGCCGTTAAAGGAAAATACGTACAGACACCATTTGGCACAATAGAGATGCGGATATTTTTCACTACTTCTTTACAGTCAGTCGGCCTTGATGAGGATATGTCGGGCATGCAAGCAAAAAAGGGCCTGCAGGCAGCCATCAATGGTGAAAATAAACAAAAGCCGCTTTCGGATCAAGATTTGGCAGAACGATTGAAAGTGGAGCATGGAATTATACTGGCGCGCCGAACGGTCGCCAAATACCGGGAACAATTAGGGATCCCTTCTTCATCTAAACGAAAAAGATATGATTGAAAAGGATGAGTGGTTTGGAATCAAATGCATTTGTTTTATATAGTAGGGAAAAATGTCCATTATGTGATAAAGCCAAGCAGGTACTTGAAGAAGTGAAATTCGAGTCAGGCATAGGGTATAAGGAAATTGATATCCATACCGATGATGATTTGGTTGAGAAATTCGGATTGATGATCCCTGTTGTAGAATGGAAAGATGATATCGTTCAATTTGGAAATGTTGATAAATTAGCTCTAAATAGGCTTTTCGAAAAATAATTTTTCAAATCATTTGAAGAAACATTCCGTTCCTGCTAGAATAAAATATGTAGCAGGAATATTTTTTTTGGTGTAAGTGGGACAGAAAACGACTACGCGGGACATTATGTGTCCAACTTAACTATTTAGGAGTTTTAAATATGCGTACATTACTCGAGGTACAAAGAAAATTATTACCTGATTTCCTTATGGCTATGCAAAAAAGATATGATATCCTGCGTTATATCAAAATGATGCAGCCAGTTGGAAGGCGAAGTCTGGCCGTGAGCCTTAATTTGACTGAGCGGACGCTTAGAAGCGAGGTTGATTTTCTGAAAAGTCAGAACCTGATTAACATATTCAGTTCTGGTATGACGCTGACTGATGAAGGGGTTGAAATCCTGGATAAGTTAGAAGGAATAATGCGTGAAGTAATGGGTATAGACATAATGGAGCGGCAATTGCAGGATTTGTTACAAGTGGATGAGGTCATTATTGTCTCAGGAAATTGTGACGAAACCCCATGGGTGAAAAAAGAATTGGGTAAAGCTTGTGCAAACCGTATGAAACGAGAATGGAACTCAAAAAATATCATTGCGGTTACTGGTGGATCGACAATGGCCGAAGTGGCTAATTCGTTGTCACCTGATGAGGCTTCCAAGAAATTGACATTTGTCCCAGCCCGCGGGGGAATTGGTGAAGCAGTGCAGAACCAGGCTAATACGATTGTCGAAAGAATGGCACAGAAGGCGCATGCCTCTTACAGAGTGTTATATGTACCCGATCAATTAAGCGGTGAGGTTTATGCTTCCTTCATGAAGGAACCTGCAATTAAAGAAGTGATTTCCCAAATCAAATCTGCCGATATGATCATTCATGGAATTGGTGATGCCATGGCGATGGCAGAGAGAAGAAATTCTTCGCCAGAAATGTTAAAGAAGCTGTTAGATGGAAATGCTGTAGGAGAAGCATTCGGTTATTACTACGATGAAAACGGAAAAGTTGTTCACAAGGTTTTGACAGTCGGAATCCAGTTAGATGATCTTAGCCCTGAAAAGCGAGTGATAACTGTGGCAGGTGGAAAAACTAAAGCTAAGGCTATCCGTTCTTACATGAAAGGCGCGCCTTCATCGACCGTTTTGATAACGGATGAAGCGGCAGCCCAAGAGTTAATTCAGGGGAATTACACCCCTTAATATATTTGCGAACTTAAAAGGAGGAATTTTTCATGGCAGTAAAAGTTGGAATTAATGGTTTTGGACGTATTGGACGTAATGTATTTCGTGCAGCATTGAGTAATCCTGAGGTAGAGATTGTAGCTATTAACGACTTAACGGATGCTAATATGTTAGCACACCTTCTTCAATATGATTCAATTCATGGATCTCTTAATGAAAAAGTAACGGTTGATGGGGATTACCTTGTTGTTGATGGTCATAAAGTCAAAGTATTGGCTGAACGTGATCCTGCACAATTAGCATGGGGTGAACTGGGAGTAGAAGTAGTAGTTGAATCTACAGGACGTTTCACAAAACGTGCGGATGCTGCTAAACATTTAGAAGCTGGCGCGAAAAAAGTAATCATTTCGGCTCCTGCATCAGATGAAGACATCACAATCGTCATGGGTGTAAATGAAGAAAAATATGATGCAGCAAACCACCATGTAATCTCTAATGCTTCTTGTACAACGAACTGCTTAGCACCATTTGCTAAAGTGCTTCAAGAACAATTCGGAATTAAACGCGGTATGATGACGACTGTTCACTCATATACAAATGATCAGCAAATCCTTGATTTGCCTCATAAAGATTATCGCCGTGCTCGGGCAGCGGCTGAGAATATCATTCCTACAACTACTGGGGCAGCAAAAGCTGTTGCACTTGTCCTTCCTGAACTTAAAGGGAAATTGAATGGTATGGCAATGCGTGTACCTACTCCAAACGTATCTGTTGTCGACCTTGTTGCAGAGCTTGAAAAAGACGTAACGGCTGAAGAAGTGAATGCAGCATTTAAAAAGGCTTCAGAAGGCGAACTAAAAGGAATTCTTGAGTACAGCGAACTTCCGCTAGTATCAGGTGACTATAACGGTAACCCAGCATCATCTACAATTGATGCCCTTTCCACAATGGTAATGGAAGGAAACATGGTTAAAGTATTATCTTGGTATGATAATGAAACAGGATATTCTAGCCGTGTTGTTGATTTAATCAACTATTTGGCTAAAAAAGGATTGTAATTAGAATAATAAAAAAAACCTCACCAAAGTGAGGTTTTTTTTATCACACCTCTAAAAAAACTTGGCAGAAGATGATATTATAAGTTAGTCATTAATCAGTCAAGCGTTTACATTTCTTGTTTTTGGATAATTTCCTTTAAACCGACTATAATGAAAAAGAGAAAAGGGGAGTTGGGATATTTACCCTCTCCCTTTTTGATTAAAAGAATCAAAAATATGAAAACAATATCTAAGGAGGTTCTTGGATTATGAATAAAAAGTCGATTAGAGATATTGAGTTAAAGGGGAAACGCGTATTTTGCCGTGTTGATTTCAACGTGCCGATGCAGGACGGAAAGATTTCGGATGATACGAGAATCAAAGCTGCACTGCCGACGATTTCCTATCTGACGGAACAAGGCGCTAAAGTCATTTTAGCCAGCCACCTTGGCCGTCCTAAAGGACAAGTCGTTGAAGAATTACGTTTAGCTCCTGTTGCGGAAAGACTAAGTGAACTTAGTGGCAAAGATGTGCGAAATGCTCAAGAAGCTTATGGTGAGTCCGTTCAATCAATCATTGATAACATGGAAAATGGTGAGATCTTGTTGTTGGAGAACGTTCGTTTCTACCCGGGGGAAGAGAAGAACGATCAAGAATTGGCGAAGTCATTTGCTGCACTGGCGGATGTTTATGTAAATGATGCATTCGGAGCTGCACACCGTGCACATGCGTCAACTGAAGGGATAGCACACCATCTTCCAGCTGTTGCCGGATTACTGATGGAAAAGGAACTTTCTGTGCTGGGAAAAGCCCTATCCAACCCAGAACGCCCTTTTACAGCTATAATTGGCGGAGCAAAAGTAAAGGATAAGATAGGCGTCATCGAAAACCTTTTGGAAAATGTCGATCACTTGATTATTGGTGGTGGACTAGGTTATACATTTATTAAAGCACAAGGTCATGAAATCGGTAATTCTTTATTGGAAGAAGACAAAATAGAATTGGCCAAATCTTTCATCGAAAGTGCAAAGGAAAAAGGCGTAAAATTGCATTTGCCTATTGATGCAGTTGTAGCAGCTGAATTCTCACCTGATGCAGAATCAGAAAATGTTGATATCGATGCTATTCCAAATGATAAAATGGCTTTGGATATCGGTCCAAAAACTAGTGAATTATTTGCGGATGTAATTAAAGGTTCCAAGCTTGTCATATGGAATGGACCGATGGGTGTATTCGAGTTCGATAAGTTTGCGAATGGAACGAGAACGGTTGCTGAAGCATTGGCGGAAGCAAAAGGTACGTACAGTATTGTAGGCGGAGGCGATTCAGCCGCAGCTGCTGAAAAGTTTGGTTTAGCAGAAAAGATGTCCCATATTTCAACTGGCGGCGGTGCATCTCTTGAGTTCATGGAAGGCAAAGAATTGCCTGGCGTTATGGCCTTGAACGATAAATAAGCGTTAACCGTTACATAATTCAACTTTAGAAGGGATGAGAAACAAATGCGTAAACCGATTATTGCAGGAAACTGGAAAATGAATAAAACACTATCTGAAGCGACTGCCTTTTTAGAAGAAGTGAGCAATCTGATTCCGAAGCAAGATTTAATCGATACGGTTGTATGTGCTCCAGCTTTGTTTCTGGATCAACTGGTTAAAGCAGCAAAAGGAACCGATGTGAAAATCGGGGCGCAGAACATGCACTTTGAAGAAAGTGGTGCTTTCACAGGAGAAATCAGTCCAATCGCTTTAGCTGATCTGGGTGTATCCTATGTAATTCTTGGCCATTCCGAACGCCGGGAAATGTTCAACGAAACGGATGAAGGCGTTAATAAAAAAGCGCATGCCGCTTTTGCACATCAGTTAACCCCTATCGTTTGTTGCGGTGAAACACTTGAGCAAAGGGAAGCGGGCGAAACGAATGATTTCGTTGGAAGCCAGATTGAAAATGGCTTGGCGGGATTATCTGAAGATCAATTAAAACAAACCGTCATTGCCTATGAGCCTATTTGGGCGATTGGAACAGGGAAATCGTCTTCTGCTCAAGATGCAAATGAAGTTTGTGCACATATTCGCTCAGTTGTGGCTGACAAGTTTTCAAATGAAGCGGCTGCAGCCATCCGCATTCAGTACGGTGGCAGTGTAAAACCTGAGAATATTAAAGAGTACATGGCACAGCCTGATATTGACGGTGCGTTGGTAGGCGGGGCAAGCTTGAAAACCGATTCCTTTTTACAATTGCTGGAGGCTGGTCACTATGAGTAAGTCGCCTGTGGCACTTATCATCTTAGACGGTTTTGGCTGCCGTAGCGAAGAAAAAGGAAATGCTGTTTTTCATGCGAAAAAACCGAACTTTGACCGTTATTGGGAACAGTATCCGCATTCCCATTTAACTGCAAGCGGGGAAGCTGTCGGCTTGCCTGCCGGTCAAATGGGGAACTCCGAAGTGGGGCATTTGAATATTGGGGCAGGACGGATCGTTTATCAAAGTCTTACCCGTGTGAACCTGGCAATCCGTGAAGGTGAGTTTGCAGAAAATCCAACTTTGGTCGATGCCATGAGCCATACCAAGAAAAAAGGCACGGACCTTCACCTTTTTGGCCTTCTTTCAGATGGCGGCGTACACAGTCATATTGAACATATGTATGCCCTGCTGAAATTGGCCGCAAAAGAAGGAGTTAAAAATGTATATGTACATGCATTTTTAGATGGACGTGATGTCGGACCGAAAACGGCGCAAGGTTATATTAAGGAAGCGGAAGCGAAAATGAAGGAAATCGGTGTCGGTCAGTTTGCGACCATTTCCGGAAGATATTATTCGATGGACCGTGATAAACGGTGGGAACGTGTGGAGAAATCCTACCGTTCGATGGTGTATGGTGATGGACCTGCTTACTCTTCAGCTATGGAATGTGTCGAGGACTCCTACGAACATGGCATTTTTGACGAGTTCGTGATACCTTCAGTCATAACGGCGGAAGACGGTAAACCGGTGGCAACGATTAAAGATGATGATGCCGTTATCTTTTATAACTTCCGTCCAGACCGGGCGATCCAGATTTCCAATACGTTCACGAATGAGGACTTTCGCTCATTTGACCGCGGTCCTGGACATCCGTTGCACCTCCATTTTGTATGCTTGACACATTTTTCAGAAACAGTTGACGGATATGTTGCTTTTAAGCCGACAAATCTTGATAATACATTAGGGGAAGTACTTTCCCAAAACCAGCTTACCCAGCTTCGTATCGCTGAAACTGAAAAATACCCGCATGTGACGTTTTTCATGAGCGGCGGACGTGAAGAGAAGTTTCCTGGTGAAGAGAGGATTTTAATTAATTCTCCGAAAGTCGCTACATATGATTTACAACCGGAAATGAGTGCTTATGAAGTGACGGATGCATTAGTGGAACAAATTGAGGCTGACCGTTTCGATGCGATCCTTCTGAATTTCGCCAACCCGGACATGGTTGGTCATTCAGGGATGCTTGAGCCTACCATTAAAGCGATTGAAACCGTGGATGAATGCCTAGGCAGGATCGTCGATTTAATCGTCTCAAAAGGCGGTACAGCAATCATTACAGCTGATCATGGCAATGCTGATGAAGTCGTAACGCTTGAAGGCGACCCCATGACAGCCCATACAACGAATCCCGTGCCTGTCATTATCACTAAAAATCAGGTAACATTAAGAACAGGTGGTATCCTAGGCGATTTAGCTCCAACGATGCTTGATTTGCTTGGAGTCGAAAAACCTGTTGAAATGACAGGGAAATCCCTATTATCTAAATAAAAATTGTGAATTGGAAAAGGAGAGATTTATAATGCCGTACATCGAACATGTATATGCACGCGAAGTGCTTGATTCCCGTGGTAATCCAACAGTAGAAGTAGAAATCCAAACAGAGTCTGGATATTTCGGACGTGCAATCGTACCATCAGGTGCTTCCACAGGAGAACACGAAGCGGTTGAGCTTCGTGACGGAGATAAATCTCGTTACCTGGGTAAAGGGGTACAAAAAGCAGTTGATAATGTAAATGAAATCATTGCTGACGCTGTCATTGGTTTGGATGTAACGAACCAAGCAGGCCTTGACCTTACTATGATTGAATTGGATGGTACTGAAAACAAAGGAAACTTGGGAGCTAATGCAATTCTTGGTGTATCAATGGCTGCTGCCCATGCCGCTGCTGAATTTTCAGGTTTACCATTGTATCGTTATCTTGGAGGATTCAATGCGAAACAACTTCCGACTCCAATGATGAACATCATTAACGGCGGATCACATGCCGATAACAATGTTGACTTCCAGGAATTCATGATCCTTCCTGTAGGTGCCCCTAGCTTCAAAGAAGCCGTTCGTATGGGTGCTGAAGTATTCCATGCATTGAAGTCAGTCCTTTCTGCTAAAGGCTTGAATACGGCTGTTGGCGATGAAGGCGGCTTTGCTCCAAACCTTGGATCAAACCGTGAAGCGCTACAAGTCATCATCGAGGCAATTGAAAAAGCAGGCTATAAAGCAGGCGAAGATATCTACCTTGGTATGGACGTAGCTTCATCTGAATTCTATAACAAAGAAACAGGCAAATATGATCTTGCAGGCGAAGGCCGCAATGGCGTTACATCCGAAGAAATGGTCGCTTTCTATGAAGAGCTAGTGAATGAGTTCCCGATTCTTTCCATCGAAGACGGCTTGGATGAAAATGACTGGGATGGCCACAAACTTCTAACTGAACGCATTGGTTCTAAAGTTCAATTAGTGGGTGACGATTTATTCGTAACGAACACGAAAAAATTGGCTGAAGGCATCGAAAAAGGCATCGGCAACTCGATCCTGATCAAAGTGAACCAAATTGGTACACTTACTGAAACGTTTGATGCAATCGAAATGGCGAAGCGCGCAGGCTACACTGCAGTCGTTTCCCACCGTTCAGGTGAAACGGAAGATGCAACAATCGCTGACATCGCCGTTGCAACAAACGCAGGCCAAATCAAAACGGGTTCCATGTCCCGTACAGACCGTATCGCTAAATACAACCAACTTCTTCGCATCGAAGACCAGCTTGGTGACTTGGCTGTATATGGCGGCTTGAAATCTTTCTATAACTTGAAGAAGTAATTATCTTGAATTCCGTTTCTGACGAGAAGCGGATGGATTCATTATAATAATTTCTTTTAACCTCCTATTCAATGTGGCAATCCACATTTGAATAGGAGGTTTTTTATGTTTATGAGGGGGGGGAAGTGTGCATTCAATATGGGACAGTCCTATTTGTTACCAGAACCTTATGAAGTCAGCGAAAGTGACTATGAAAGTACAGTCGCTTCCGGTTCATTTCGAACGGTTATCTCAAACCTTAAAGTCAATGCTTCATTAAGATGGGCTTGTTACAGCTTAGACATGATTCCAGGTGGATTCAAGCCCATTTAATCAAACGTTTGATTAATAAAATCCAAGACAAAAAAAGGTGCCGCATATGGGCACCTTTTCTTATTTATTCGATACAGCTTTCACTGGCACGGCATTATAGTATTCTTCCAATGTACTCTTCGTTTCGGAAATTTCAGTTGCGGCTTCGACACCAACATAGCGGATGTGCCATGGTTCGTATTTATAGCCTGTGATGTTTTCCTTGCCTTCTGGATAGCGGATGATAAATCCGTATTCATGGGCATGCTCGGCAAGCCAGGTTGCTTCATTCGTGTCACCGAAGCAGTCTTGGGCAGCACATGCGCCGTCGTGGGTCGTAACATCAATCGCGAGACCCGTTTCATGCTCGCTTGTCCCAGGCATTGCACTGTAGGTTCTCGCTTTTTCTTCCCCGTCCTTAGCCACATAGTTATTAAAGACCGCGATTTGTGTTTGATGTGAACGGTATGCGGAAACACCGGCAAAGTGCATGTTTTCTTTTTCGGCAGCCTGGAACAATTTTTCAAGAGCCTTTCCCGCTTCTTTGCGCATCATTCTTTTTTCAATTTTATCTTGAAAGATGAAATCCACTTTTGGGTAGATAAGGTCCTCAGGTTTGTAATCTTCCGGCAGGCTGTATTGTTTATTGACAAGTACAGGTATGCTTTCCGGGTTGGCTAATGTCTGAAGGCCAGCCTGTGCGGGTTTAACCGTTTCATCAACTTCCACCTGGCGTTGGGCCGATTCATTTGAATCATTATTCTTATCAGTTTCTGTCTCCTTATCCTGGGAGCTCGGTTGTTCTTCTTTTGGCTCTTTTTTATCATCGCTGGTCAGGTCGAATGAACAGCCAGCCATCAGAATGAAAGATGATAGAGCGGTTGCTGCAAATATAGGTTTTAACATATGAAAGGCCCCTTGCTTTTAATATAAGATTTCCAATAGAAATAGTTTTGAAAGATTATCGTGATAAGTAATCCCTTGTTAATTCACTTTGATATTTATCAAGAAATAAGCCAATCCAGACCACCATCAACAAAAAAGGATAATCATTACGGATTGCGGTTTCCAAGACAGGATCAGACCAAAAGTGCGAAAGGAAACCAGATGACATCCTGATTGTCTCAAATGTGACAAGGGCGTGCAGCGATAACCAAAGAATCGTAAGGGTATTGGTCCCAAACCCGATCACCGCTGCTATGATGCTCAGCAAGACGGCTGCTGCCCCAATCAGGAGGACATGGAAGCTTGATTGGAAAAAGTCGATACCGCTATTGGAAAGTCCATTATAAATAATAGCAGTAAAATAAACGGTTGTCGTGATATATGCAGCAAATAATAAGTATCGATTTCCATGATACTTTGCCAGCAGCAATAGAAGCGGTGATAGGATGATTAATAGGACACTTATAAGATTGCTTCCGCCTGTCCATAAAGAATAACCGGCAAACGCCGAGAATAGGATGGTCAGGAGATCAAGAATCCGAAGTATGGACTTAAACATGGTGACACCTCTTTCTCTTTATGCAAATTATCTCAAACTTTGTTTCAAAAAKAAAATAAACGACTATGGATTTAGGAATTCTTACCATTATAGTATAACAAAGATTGTGGATATTTAGTGGGTGTGGTAAAGTTAAAGTAATTGTTTATTGGTTCTTCAGGAGGTGTAATTGCATGCATGCATTTCTCATAACGCTTTTAGTGATTGTCAGTATCGCCCTCATTGTGACGGTATTGCTTCAATCAGGTAAAAGTGCAGGTTTATCAGGTGCGATTGCCGGCGGTGCCGAGCAGCTATTCGGAAAGCAAAAGGCACGCGGTTTGGACCTAGTTTTACATCGGGCAACGGTAGTATTGGCCATTTTATTCTTTGCTTTAACTTTACTTGTTGCATTCTTTGATGTGTAATGGATCAAAAATGAGTCTAGCTAAATAGCTAGGCTTTTTTCTTTGCACAATAGTCGCATGAATAGATATAGTGATTTTAGTACTTAATTATAGGATAGGGAATTCTATTTACCGATAAAGGAGTTTAAAATCATGAAAATCAAGCTGCAGCAGCCCTTTACTTTTAAAGGCGGAAAAAGAGCTGTTTTACTTTTACATGGATTTACGGGGAATTCCGCAGATGTGCGGATGCTTGGCCGTTACTTGGAGAAACAGGGATACACCTGCCATGCCCCGCATTATAAAGGACATGGCGTTCCGCCAGAGGAGTTAGTGAAAACGGGTCCAACAGATTGGTGGAAAGATGTCATGATGGCCTACGATTTTCTTAAAAGCGAAGGCCATGAAGAAATTGCTGTTGCCGGACTCTCATTAGGAGGCGTATTTTCTCTGAAATTAGGTTACACTGTACCTATAAAGGGTATCGTAACAATGTGTGCGCCTATGTATATCAAAAGTGAAGAAATGATGTATAAAGGAGTATTGGAGTACGCTAGAGAATTTAAGAAGTACGAAGGGAAAACTCAAGAGCAAATAGAGCTTGAAATGGACCTTCTTGCCGAAAAGCCCATGAATACATTGAAAGCCCTTCAGGAATTGATAACGGATGTACGAGAGCACGTCGACCTTATTTACGCGCCGACATTTGTCGTGCAGGGCCGGCATGATGATGTTATCAATCCCAAAAGTGCCGATATTATTATTGATGCCATTGAATCACCTGTCAAACAAATCAAGTGGTATGAAGAATCCGGTCATGTCATAACTCTTGATAAAGAACGAAACCAATTGCATGAAGATGTATTTGAATTTTTAGAAAGCCTGGATTGGTCCGAATAACAAAATTATCATACCCTGAATAGGAGGGTTTTTATGGAAGATAACATTCAAGAACATATTAATAAGCTGCTGACGTACATGACGGATGAAGCATATAAGCCGTTAACCGTACAAGAACTGGAAGAGGCTTTGAAAATCGAAGACTCGGCAGATTTCAAGAATTTCGTTAAGGCTTTAGTTAAGATGGAAGAAAAGGGATTGGTGGTCAGAACGAGAAGCAATCGTTACGGCCTGCCGCAAAAAATGAATTTGTTCCGCGGTAAATTAACGGGACATGCAAAGGGATTCGCTTTTGTTACACCTGAAGATAACCCAGGTATGGATGATATTTTCATTCCGCCAAATGAAACGGGTACAGCGATGCATGGAGATGTCGTCATGGTACGAGTATCTTCGGAAACATCCGGCTCAAGACAAGAAGGCACGGTCATCAGAATACTTGAACGCGGAATTACACAAGTGGTCGGTACATACTCGGAAAGTAAAAGTTTTGGTTTCGTCATCCCTGATGATAAAAAGATTGCAAACGATATCTTCATTCCACAGCATGCTTCCCATGGAGCGGTAGAGGGACATAAGGTTGTCGTCAAGCTGACTTCTTATCCTGAAGGACGTGTAAGTGCAGAAGGCGAAGTCATTGAGATTCTTGGGCATAAGAATGACCCTGGTGTGGATATTCTTTCCGTGATCCATAAATATGGTTTGCCGATGGAGTTCCCGGATGACGTCATGGAGCAAGCCAATGCCGTTTCGGATACCATTCAAGAAAGTGAAATTGGCAGTCGCAGGGATTTGCGGAATGATGTTTTGGTCACGATTGATGGAGCGGATGCAAAGGACCTGGATGATGCCGTCACTGTTTCTAAACTTGAAAATGGCAATTATAAGCTTGGTGTCCATATTGCGGATGTCAGCCATTATGTGACGGAAGGTTCGCCAATCGATAAGGAAGCCTTAGAAAGGGGGACAAGCGTTTATTTAGTTGACAGGGTCATTCCGATGATCCCGCATCGTTTATCGAATGGCATTTGTTCCTTGAACCCACAAGTCGACCGTTTTACACTTTCTTGTGAAATGGAAATCACGCCAAATGGTGAAGTTGTCAACCATGAGATTTTCGAAAGTGTCATTAAGACGACTGAACGTATGACATATGGCAATGTGAACAAAATCCTTGTGGATAAGGATGAAGAACAACTCGAACGCTATGAGGCTTTGGTTCCGATGTTCCAGGACATGGAGAAGTTGGCGGCCATCCTTCGTAAAAATCGGATGAACCGCGGTGCAATCGACTTTGATTTCAATGAAGCGAGAGTTATCGTTGATGAAGAGGGACATCCGACTGATGTGGTTTTACGTGAAAGGTCGGTTGCGGAAAAGCTGATTGAAGAGTTCATGCTTGCGGCCAACGAAACCGTTGCTGAGCATTTCAACCGTCTTGACGTTCCGTTCATTTACCGTATTCATGAAGATCCCAAGCCGGAAAAACTGCAGCGTTTCTTTGAATTCATTACGAACTTCGGATATATTGTACGGGGGTCAGCCAATGACGTTCATCCTAAAGCGTTACAGGAAATCATTGAGGCGGTTGCAGGTAAACCGGAAGAAACGGTCATATCCACCGTCATGCTTCGTTCCATGCAACAAGCCAAATATGACCCGGAGAGCTTAGGTCACTTTGGTTTATCAGCTGAGTTTTATACACATTTCACATCACCGATTCGCCGTTACCCGGATTTGATCGTGCACAGGTTGATCAGGACCTACTTGGTGGAAGGTAAACTCGATGAAGCTACGAAGGAGAAATGGAATGCCATTTTACCTGAAATTGCCGATCATACATCGAAACGTGAACGTCGCTCAGTCGATGCTGAACGGGAAACGGATGATTTGAAGAAAGCAGAATATATGCTTGATAAAATCGGCGAAGAATATACCGGTATCATTGGTTCGGTTACGAATTTCGGGATGTTCGTCGAGTTGCCGAACACCATTGAAGGACTTGTCCATGTCAGCTTTATGACGGATGATTATTACCGCTTCGATGAGCGTCAGCTTGCAATGATCGGGGAACGTACCGGTAATGTGTTCCGGATTGGCGATGAGATCGACGTACGTGTTTCCAACGTCAATAAAGAGGAACGCGCCATCGATTTTGAAATTATCGGCATGAAGGTAAGCCGCCCGCGTCCATCTGGCGAGAAGAAAATATTCAAAGCCAATTCAGGTGAACGCAAACGGGGCCGCGGTGGCAATGGGGGACGTAACGAAGGTAAAGGCGGCGGCCGCGGAGGCAGCCGTAATGGAGATTCGCCTTCTTCCGAGAGAAAACCGAAAAAGAAGAAAAAATTCTTTGAAAATGCGCCAGCTGCCAAGCGCAAGAGAAAACCAAAAAAGAGATAAAGATTGAGGGGGGGGATGATCATTTCATCCTCTCGCCGCGATTGGATGTAAAAAAGGGGAGAGTTAGATGCCAAAAGGCTCAGGTAAACAACTAGCACAAAATAAAAAAGCTTATCATGATTTCTTTATTGAACAAACGTTTGAAGCAGGTATCGTTTTGAAAGGGACGGAAATCAAGGCAATCCGTGCGGCCCGAGTGAATTTGAAGGATGCCTTTGCTAAAATAGAAAATGGTGAAATCTATCTTCATAATATGCATGTCAGTCCATATGAGCAGGGAAACCAGTTTAACCATGACCCGTTGCGGACACGAAAGCTTCTTTTGCATAAGAAAGAAATCAGTAAATTGATCGGTGAAACAAAGGAAACAGGTTACACAATCGTCCCGTTGAAAATGTATTTAAAGAATGGCTTTGCCAAAGTTTTAATCGGACTTGGAAAAGGGAAGAAGCAATATGACAAGCGTGATGACCTGAAGAAGAAGGAAGCGAAACGCGATATTGAACGTGCTTTCCGTGATCGGCAGAAGATGTAGAACTGCCAAGACCTTACAATTGCTTTTTTGAACCAATCTGTTATAATTAATCCTGTACCGATGACAATTGAATATCAGCCAACTTGCTGACTATTCTTCTCTCGTACGCTCCATTTCTATCATGGGGACGTTACGGATTCGACAGGGATAGTTCGAGCTTAAGTTGCGAGTCGAGGGGATCGGCCTCGTTAAAACGTCAACGCCTATAACTGGCAAACAAAACAACAACCTAGCTTTCGCTGCTTAATAACAGTCGATAGCTGTTCCTCCCTCCATGGCCCACGTGGTAGGGTAAGGGACTCACTCTAAGTGGGATACGCCGGAATCCACCGTCTGAGGATGAAGGAAGAGACCAATCAGACTAGCTGCTCTGCCGCCTGTCGATAGGCTAATGAGTTCGCGAAATGCGAATATATCGACTACACTCGTAGAAGCTTAAGTGCCGTTATGTCTGGACGTGGGTTCGACTCCCACCGTCTCCACCAATACATATATTGGTGGTTTTTTATTTGTCTTCTTTTTAGTTGTTTTTGTCGAAAAATCGATAAATCGTATAATTCGCAGATAAATCAGGAGTTTTCGCAGATATATCTCCATTTTCGCAGATATATTCCCGATTTCGCAGATAAATTGTACAATCGCTATCATTTAAAGGAATATTTCCTACTGTTATAGAATCCTTTGGGAGAAACCAAGATTGGAGTGATGAAATTGATTGTAAAAAAGCGAAAAGTTCCTCTTGCCATCCGCAAATTACGTGCATTAGTGTACAGGCTTCCTCCGAATCACCCTAAACTCCCTATAATAATGAACGATCTCAAAAAAAGGGAAGCCGGCCATAAAGGAGAATGTTCCATTGATTTTCCATTAGGCTTTCTTGAACCGAAAAGCTATTACATCTTCCACGATTTAAGGCTGCAGGATCAATCCCGATTTTTTCAACTTGATACCTTATTAATCTCCAAGAAATATGCGCTTATTATTGAAGTGAAGAACATTTCAGGGGCAATCTATTTTGATCCGCATTTCAACCAGCTCATTCGAACGATAGAAGGCAAAGAGACGGCATTTCCAGATCCCATCATACAAGTCAGCCGTCAAGAATCACAGTTAACCAATTGGTTCTTGAAAAATGGTTTTCCCTCACTTCCCATCCTTTCTTTAATTGTCATCAGTAATCCCAAAACAATCATCCGTACAGCTCCTGGAAACCATAAACTCCACTATAAAGTTATCCATCGCGATGCGCTTCCCGCTAAAATAAATCGAATGGACCATTCCATAACAGACTCCCGTTTTAGTGAAAAAGATTTGAAAAAAGCAGTTCGCGTAATGAATAAACACCATATCGATGTGGACTTTTCCATTCTGGAACGATACAACCTTACCGAAAAGGACCTAATAAAAGGAGTGATATGTGAGAGTTGCAAGGGCAATCAGGTATTAAGAAGGCATGGCATGTGGATTTGCCCTCAATGCCAATTATCCAGTAAAAAAGCACATATTCCGGCTTTACGAGATTATTTTTATCTAGTAGGCTCGACGATAACGAATCGGCAGTTGAGGGACTTTTTAAATATTTCCTCTTCATCCAGTGCAACACGGATTTTGCAATCATTGAATCTGACAAGCCGCGGTGCGAATAAGGGGAGGGTATACAGCCTTTTTTTTGATGAGTGATATCTAGGTGATCAGTCCCTCAGGAGGCTGATTGTCTAAACTATACTTGATTTTGCGTTATTCATATCGTCCTACATGATAAAAAAAGACTCAAAAGAAGCTTCTCTTGAGTCTTTGTTCCGTTTCTATTCTTTTAATTCCTTGCCCATTCCCTTGAGGAAGTGGACGCCAAAGCCGATCGCCCTGTTTATGTCTGGATCATTCAATGTTTTCATTAATTTCAGAACGCCGATCTTCTTTTCGGCCTGAAGGAATTTGTTTCCTTCATCAATTCCTGAAAGTGCACTATTCAGCAGTTTCGTGGATTGTGCGGCATCGGCGTTCATCAAGGCTCCAGTTGCCCCCATAAGGGTATTGATCAGGTTAGTGACAGGTTGTCTTGTGACTTGTTGAAGTGCGATTTTAGCAATTTGTTCTTTTCCTTGAAGCATGGAGGTCGCGGCTTCGAATACGCCCGAGTCATTCAGTTCATTGACGATTTTAAACATATTGTTCAAGGCATCTTCATTATCGGTAATCAGCGTTTTCAGTTCTTCCAGTTTTTGTAGCTTTATTTCTTCCTCAGTAATGGGATTATGGATTTCCGTTATAGGAGCTGCCATGATCTTCACCCTCCTTGTTTTATTTATCCGTTAAGTGAACATACCCTGGACGGGCCCACTTACGTTCAACCTCGACACCATTTTGAGGATGGCGTTTTTTGTTCCGTGGATTGGTGCCCGGTAATGGGATGTCACCGCTTGCGCTTAATACTTCCATGCGGACCATCGTCTGTTTGTATGCGGGTGTGCTTGTGCGTTGATCATAGATAGGACCAGTCAGGAAGTTAATGGCTGAATCTTTATCGACTGAGTTCATCGGTAAAAATAGCTCATTATTTTTTACTCGGTCTGTGATCAGGACTTTTAATTTAACGGCCCCGAATGGTGACACTAAGCGAACGAGTCCGCCATCACTGACTTTACGTTCTTTTGCAAGTTCTGGTGAAACCTCAACGAAAATATCAGGTACCTTTGATTGGATTCCGTTGGATTTGTTCGTCATATTGCCTTCATGGAAATGCTCCAGGATGCGTCCATTATTGATATGAAGGTCATATTCTGCTGGGAATTTATGAGGTTCTACCCAGTCAGCCAGTGCAAAGCGTGCTTTCTTATCAGGGAAGTTGAAGCCATCCACATAAAGAAGCGGCGTGTTTGATCCATCATGGCTTCCCCATAGGAAGCTGTTCCAGCCTTCCAGCACATCGTAATTCGCTTGGCTGAATATCGGTGACAGGCTGGCCATTTCATCATAAATTTCACTAGGATGGGTGTAGTTCCAATTCGCACCTAAGCGGTTGGCGATCTCTTGAGTGATCTCCCAGTCCGCTTTAGAATCACCCATAGTGGGAAGGGCTTTATATAAACGCTGTACACGGCGCTCTGTATTGGTGAATGTTCCGTCTTTTTCAAGAGATGGAGCTCCGGGTAATACCACGTCAGCATATTGGGCTGTCCTTGAAAGGAAAATATCCTGGACAACAAAGAAATCCAACCCGGATAACACTTTATCAACATGGTTTGCATCCGCATCGACAAGTGCCATATCTTCACCTACAAGATACATGGCCTTCATATCGCCTTTTTCTATCGCTTTAAGCATTTCAATATTGTTCATGCCTGGTTTGCCATCAATTTTCACTCCATAAGCTTTTTCGAATTTAGCACGTGCCACGTCATCGGTAACATGCTGATATCCTGGAAGCCATGTTGGAAGAGTGCCCATATCGCAAGCTCCCTGTACATTGTTATGGCCGCGAAGCGGATAAGCTCCCGCTCCTGGGCGACGGTAGTTGCCTGTAGCTAATAGCAGGTTGGAAATTGCAGCCGAAGTGTCGGAAGCACCAGTGTTTTGTGTAACGCCCATTCCCCAGAGAATGCATGTTCCGTCTGCATCGCGAATTGTCTCGGCTATTTGGATCAATGTTTCTTTTGAAATACCTGTGTGTGTTTCTGCGTATTCCAAGGTGTATTTTTCAAGTACTTCTTTATAATCGTCGAAGAAGTTAACATTTTCATTGATGAATTCTTGATCATGCCAGCCTTGATCGATCATATATTTTGTAACCGCCATCAACCAAACCTGGTCTGTTCCTTGTTTTGGACTGATATGGATGTCGGAACGCTCGGCCATTTCATTTTTGCGGATGTCAGCTACGATCAGTTTTTGTCCGTGAAGCTTGTGTGCCCGTTTAACGCGTGTCGCCAGTACGGGATGGCCTTCTGCCGGGTTAGCCCCAACGATGATGACAAGACCTGCTGCGGCGATATCTTTAATCGTACCAGCATCACCGCCCATGCCGACTGTACGGAACAGTCCGTCAGTTGCTGGGGATTGACAGTAACGAGAGCAATTGTCGACATTGTTCGTTTCGAACATTTGCCGTGCCAGTTTTTGAATCACATAGTTTTCTTCATTCGTGATCTTGGATGAGGAAATGAAGCCTACAGAATTTTCGCCGTATTGCTGTTTGATCGAACCCAGTCTGGATGCAACCAAATCAAGTGCTTCATCCCAGCTTGATTCAACGAATCTTCCATTTTTCCGAATCAGGGGCTTTGTCAAACGTTTTTCCGAGTTTACGAAGTCCCAGCCGAATTTCCCTTTGACACATGTGGATATCGCATTGACGGGTGCTTCATGAGTAGGTTGGACTTTAAGGATTTTACGGCCTTTTGTCCAGACTTCGAAAGTGCATCCTACCCCACAGAACGTACAGACTGTTTTTGTCTTCTTCGTCCGTGTATCACGCATTGCCGCTTCAATCTCCGAAATGGCAAAAATCCCGCTGTATCCAGGTTCCACTTCTTTGACAAGGTCAATCATTGGTTCAAGCATATCGCTTTTTAAACCAGACATGAAACCCGCCTCACCCAGCATCGATTTTTCCATTAATGCATTACATGGACAAATGGTTACACACTGTCCGCAACCTACACAAGATGAGTTATTGATTTCCGTTCCTTCATCCCAAATTACCCGAGGGCGTTCTGCTTCCCAGTCGATGGAGAGCGTCTCATTGACCTGAAGGTTTTGGCAAACTTCGACACATTGCCCGCATGCGATGCATTGATTGGCATCATAACGGTAAAATGGATGGGACATATCGACGGCACCCAATTCCACTTTCGGTGTGTAAGGATATTTTTGGTGTTCAATTTCCATTAATTCTGCTGTGTTATGTAGTTTGCAATTTCCGTTATTATTATCACATACAGTACAGTATAAAGAATGGTTTTCCAGGATCCGGTCCATGGCCTCGGTTTGGGCTTCTTTTGCCTTGCTTGAGTCCAAGGCTATATCCATGCCTCTCATTGCTTTTGTCGAACATGATCTGACGAGTTTCCCATTGACCTCGACGATGCATGTGTCGCATGTTTGGATCGGATCCACTTCGGGAACATAACAAATCTGTGGATGAGCTATCTCATTTTGATTGATGACCTCCAGTATTGTCGTTCCTTCATTTGCTGTATAATCCTTCCCATTGATTTTGATAGAAATGTTTGAATCGCTCATTATATTTCCCCCTTTTATAGCCAAAAAGACGCAAAAAACCACCATGATTACACCTTCGGCTCTAAAACGGTGGTGTAGGTCATGGTGGAATAGTTTAATAGCAAAGCTTGCCAATATACCAATCCATACCATAATGGATAATTTTAAAAAAGATAGGGACACAACAGTACACTATTATGCTCCCAACTTTCATCATTGATATTATACCTTTAATTATAAAAAGAAACAATCCTGTAAAGAGGGTATCATTCCCAAATTCCTTTCGTTTTTTGTCGCGTTGATTTATGATAAGAAAATTGAGAACTTAATTTTCTTAAAATTGGAGTGACGTAACGGTGTCAAAAGTTATCCATGAATTCAATGATATGATTCGTAAGCTGCGCAAGGAACTATTCGGTAAAGGACCAGAACGGATACACACGGTTTTCGTGGAAAATATGGCCGTTTCTACGTTATATGGGAATTTGACTCCTACGGAAATGTTCATATCAAGATCGGAGGAAGGAAGGGAAATGGTCCATTCAGCACGAACCAAAATGGTTCAGGATGTGTATTCGGAGAGTCCTCCAGATGGAATGGAAGATCTGGTTGGAGCTAAACTGGTCCATTTGTTTTCAGACATCAAAATTAAAGAGAACATAGCGATTTCCGTATTCGTATTTGATAAGGATATAGCGGCCAAACACAACGGGCATTGACCATGTTCCTTACATATTGGTCAATTGGCTCCTGGATAGTAAAAGGAGTGGGAACATGAAGGCGATTGAAATGAAGAGGAAGATCATCCGGATAACCAAAGGCAACATCGAGCGGACGGAAGATACGATCGTAACGGAGTATCCCGTTACTGTCAAAATAAATGGCCAGGAATTCGTCACGATGGTTTGTACTCCTGAATACATCGAGGATATGGTGATTGGTTATTTGGCTTCGGAAGGCATCATCAAAAAATATGATGAGATAAAAGAAATTTGGGTCCAGGAAAAAGAAGGCTTTGTTCATGTGAAGATAGATAAAGTGAATCCCTACTTCCAGGACTTTCAAAATAAGCGGTATATTACATCATGCTGCGGAATGAGCAGACAAGGGTTCGTCTTTGTGAATGATGCATTGACTGCCAAGAAAATGGATAATGTTTCGGTGAGACTGACTCCCGGTGACTGCTTCCGCTTGATGAAGGATTTACAAAATTCCGCTGTCACCTTCCAGAACACAGGCGGAGTCCACAATGCGGCTTTATGTGATGTCGATGGCCTCGTATTAAGCAGGATGGACATCGGCCGGCATAATGCCTTGGACAAAATATACGGCCATTGCTTGAAAAATGGTATTTCGATAGAAGGGAAAGCCATCGTGTTCAGCGGCCGGATTTCATCGGAAATTCTCTTGAAAGTGGCGAAAATCGGCTGTGAACTGATCCTCTCGAAATCCGCTCCAACCGAATTGGCTTTGGAGCTTGCTGAAGGATTGGGAATCACCACGGTCGGGTTCATTCGTAATGATTCACTGAATATCTATACATGCCCTGAAAGAATTCAATTGAATGACTGAGCATCTTCCGCTTGAAAGATGCTTACGGGAAAGTCCTTGCCGGCATGGCTTGGGCTTTTTTTTGTCTTTGTCAAAGGCTCTTTTCGTAAAGATTGTTGTTTTTAAAACGAAACTATTTAAGGTTGATTGGAGCGGAAGTGCGAGACTCCTGCGGGAGCAGCGGGACAGGTGAGGCGTTTACGCCGAGGAGGCTCACCGCCCGCACCAAGGAAAGCGAGCATCTGGAGGGAAATCAACCACAACTCACTACCTAGTAAATAGCAACAAAGTTTGTGAAAACAGCCTTGTTAAATGATATCTCCAAAAGGCCATTTATGGTACATTTTTAATAAAACATTCAAGGAAAAGCGTATCGGAGGAAGGGTTATGAACGAAAGGGATTGGCATATTTTAAAGGTGTTGCATGAACATAAGAATATTACTAAAGCGGCGCAAAGTTTATATATTTCACAACCTTCTTTAACGAAACGGATTCAACAAATAGAGAAGGAATTCAATCTAAAGATTGTGGAGCGGGGAACAAGAGGAGTGCAGTTCACCCCTCAAGGGGAATATTTGGCCATCTGTGCAGATGAGATGCTGATCAGGCTCCGGCAGATAAAAGAGACAGCATTCAATATGGGTCAGGAGATCAGTGGAACATTACGGCTGGGTGTTTCCAACTATATTACGCTGCATAAATTGCCTGGCCTGTTGAGATTATTTCGTGAACGATATCCTAAAGTGGATTTCCATGTGACTACTGGATGGAGTAAAGAAGTACTGAATCTCATTTACAAGGAAGAAGTGCATGTCGGGATTGTACGGGGGGACTATCAATGGTCAGGATCAAGGCATCATCTTTTTGAGGAAACGATTTGTATTGCTTCTAAGGAAAAAATCGAAGTTCGGGACCTGCCCTCATTGCCGAGGATCGATTATAGGACCGACGCCCTTTTAAAAACAATGATCGAAAATTGGTGGAGGGACAATTTTTCAGGACCTCCTTTGGTGGGTATGGAAGTGGATAAAGGCGATACATGCAAAGAAATGGTCAGGAATGGACTGGGATATGGGATCCTTCCTAGTGTTTTATTGGAGAAAGACCAAAGCCTCCGGCAAATGGACCTTAAGGATAAGCAAGGAAATCCTCTTATCAGGAATACATGGATGTTATATCATGAAAAGTCGCTGGAATTAAAACTGGTCAAAGCGTTTGTCGAATTTGTCAAAGATGTCGATTTCATGAGTGATATTTAAATAGAAGCGCAGAAACCTCTGTGCTTTTTTGCCATTCCGTTTTTGAATGGTTAACGATAATTTATTGGTATTTTAATTATGGCTTTCACGGCATTATGATAGATGGGAGATGTAAATCAACAGGAATTAGCCTAAGGAATGGAGAGGAAGTCAAGTGAGTGTCCTGTTTCTAATCGTATTGAATGTCATTGTGCCGGTCTTTTTCCTTATAGGGGCGGGGGCCATTATGCATCGTAAATTCAAGCTGGATCTGAATACGCTGTCTAAATTGAATAACTTCCTGCTCATGCCGGCCATTAGTTTTGTCAATATATATCAAAGCAATATGGGCGGGGGGATGATTGTCCAGATATTCAGCTTCCTTGCTCTTCAAGCAGTAAGCCTCATCATCGTGAGCTCAGTGATTGCTAAACTTGCCAGGTTCGATCAAAGTCTCTCTGCCACGTTTAAAAATAGTGTGGTCTTGAATAACTCAGCCAATTTCGGGTTACCCGTCAGTCAGATGGTTTTTCATGCCAATCCTCTTGGCCTGTCGATCCAAGTCATCGTGATCATTTTTCAAAACCTGTTGACCTATACCTATGGATTGATGAATTCCGTTTCCGTCCATACAAAAAGTGCCAAGGGTGCCATTCGCGAGTTCCTGAAGAACCCCGTCATTTATGCTCTTTTACTCGGTCTACTATTACAGGCCACTTCTTTTGAAATTCCTCTGTTCCTATGGACCCCGATTAATAATATCGCGAGTGCTTTCATAGCCATAGCCTTGATTACATTGGGTGCACAGAGTGCCTACTTGAAAATGACGCATTTCCCTCTTCCGCTTATCCTTAGCTTGATTGGACGTTTAATACTCTCGCCATCCATCGCATTCCTGATCATTCTCATGCTGGGCTTGGAAGGGACTGTCGCTCAGGGGTTATTTATCGCAAGTTCATTTCCAACATCTAGAAACAGCGCATTATTCGCTTTGGAATATGACAACCATCCGGAGTATGCGGCACAGGCGGTCTTGATGTCGACTTTATTCAGCAGTATAACGGTAACAATGGTCGTATATCTATCAAAAATACTATTCTAGCAGGGCTGCTCGCAATGGGCAGTCTTTTTCCACATGTCCACCCATAAAACTTTATGAACAATATGGATATTATGAAATTTATGTATTTTAGGTGAATAATTAAAGAAAAGGTAGATAATTTTGTAGAATTAAGAAAACGCTTTCAAAAGGGGGATTCATATGTTTTCTCGTAAAAAGATTTATGCGGTCATATTGGCAAGTTCTCTAGCTTTAAGTTTAGGTGCATGCAGCAGTTCGGATACATCAGGAGAGAAGAAAGAAAGTACAGGTTATCCGAAAAAGGCCATTACGATCGTTGCTCCTTCGGGTGCAGGTGGGGGATGGGATTTGACGGCCCGTTCATTTACAAAGGTCTTGGGGGAGACAAAACTGGTGAACCAGCCATTAACCGTCGAAAACAAACCCGGTGGCGGGGGTGCTGTCTTCATGGCGGATTATGCGACACAGCAAGCAGATAATAATGACATGCTTTTCGTGAATTCACCGCCTGTCATCATCAATAACCTTAAAAAAGAGGGAAACAGTCCTTATGGATATAAAAATACGACTCCATTGGCGCAGCTGACAAAAGATTATGGAGCGATAGTGGTAAAGGCGGATTCTGAATTCAAGGATTTGAAATCAATGCTGGAAGTGGTGAAGAAAGATCCTCGTAAGTTAACCTTTGCGGGAGGATCGGCTCCGGGATCCATGGATCATTTGATTTCCATTCTTCCAGCCTATGAATATGGCTTGAATCCAACTGAACTTAAATACGTCTCGTACGACGGTGGCGGGGAAGCGATTACGGCGTTGCTTGGTGGAAATGCGGATGTGATCGGAACGGATGCATCCAGTGTCAGGGAATTTTTAAAAGCAGGAAAGATTAGAGTGTTGGCCGTAACCTCGACTGAACGCTTGGGTGGAGATCTTAAAGACATACCGACGGCAAAGGAACAGGGTGTCGATGCGGAATTCACGATTTGGAGAGGCGTTTTTGGACCTCAGAATATGTCTGAGGAAGCGAAAACCTTTTGGGACGGATCCATTGCAAAGTTAGTTGAAACCTCTGAATGGAAAAAGGAAGTGGAAGTTCAAGGATGGGAACAAGAATATAAAAATAGTGAAGAATTCAGTAAGTTTTTAGAAGAGCAGGAGAAACAGGTGCAGAAATTATTAGAAGCTTTAGGCATGGAAAAATAATGGAGAAGAAGGAGGTGCTTTCACCTTCTTCTTATTTTCTGAAATGGAGGGATAAGGATGGACGTGAAATTCGATCGCTTTGCATCCGTAGCTTTTCTGGCTGTCGGAGTGCTGTTTATGATAGCTAGCAGGAAGCTATCCAGTTCTTCTTATGGAAGTTCGGTAGGACCGGACATTTTTCCTTTTGTATTGGGATTGGTCCTTGCCGCTTTAAGCATTCGCCTGTTCTATGAGGCGTATCGTAGCAGGAGACAAGAGTCGAGTAAGGAAAAGCTGGAGTATAAGCCCTTTATCATCATTTTTATTTCAACCTTGATTTATATTTTGACACTGGAAACGATAGGATATGTCATTACGACCTTTCTCTTTTTATTTGTTTGCTTTCAAACGATGGAACGGAATAAGTGGGTGACATCGCTCATCATTTCCGCAGGATTTTCCGGAATCGTCTATTTTTTATTCGTGAACGTTTTAAAGGGAACATTGCCGGGTTGGCCAATCTGGTTTTCATAAAAGAAAGGAGGATGGGAAGTGGACACTTTTGTTTATTTATTGCAGGGATTTGAAACGGCACTTATTTGGTATAACATACTTTTTGCATTTGTCGGGGTATTGATCGGAACCGCTGTCGGCGTTTTGCCTGGGATTGGACCGATGAGCGGTGTGGCTCTTTTAATTCCGGTAACCGCCTCGATTACAGGTGGACTTCCACCAGAGCAGGCGGCGACAAGTGCCATCATTTTACTTGCAGGTGTTTATTATGGAGCGATGTATGGAGGGTCGACGACCTCCATCCTATTGAATACACCGGGCGAATCTTCCTCTGTCGTCACGACATTGGATGGCTACCAAATGGCGAAGAAGGGCAGAGCCGGGAGTGCGTTATCCATTTCGGCCATCGGTTCCTTCGTTGGAGGGATAGTCACACTTATTGCCATGATTGCCTTAGCTCAGCCATTATCGACGATTGCCATTAAATTCGGTCCGGCTGAGTATTTTTCGCTTATGATTCTAGGTTTGGCGGCTGTCAGTGGTCTCGCGGGAAAATCCGTAACAAAGGCGTTAATTATGACTGTTTGCGGCTTGCTGATTGGGACGATAGGCATTGATAATGTATCAGGAATAGCCCGTTTTACTTTCGATGTTCCCTGGTTATATCAGGGGATTGAATTCCTGACAATTGCAGTAGGATTATTCGCCCTTGGAGAAGTGTTCAAGACGATCTTAGAAAAAGAAGAGGATGACGGGGAAATCGCGAAGATTAGTAATTTGATTCCTTCCAGAGAAGAGTTCAAGGAATCTGCGGGTCCCATTGCCCGGGGATCGCTCTTGGGTTTCTTTGTAGGAATCCTGCCGGGTGCAGGGGCCACTCTTGCTTCGTTCTTCTCATACCTTATGGAAAAACGGATTTCAAAAAAACCCGAGAAATTTGGCACGGGGGCGATTGCTGGAGTGGCTGGACCTGAAACGGCCAATAACGCCGCGTCTGGGGGAGCGATGATTCCATTATTGACGCTGGGAATTCCAGGTTCTGGTACAACGGCCATTTTAATGGGTGCACTCATGATGTACAATGTCCAGCCTGGTCCATTATTATTCGAAGATCATCCTCAGGTGGCTTGGGGACTTATCGCAAGCATGTTCATAGGGAATCTGATGCTCCTCATCCTTAATCTACCGCTCGTTAAGGTTTTTGCGAAAATCATTGAAACGCCAAAGCAATATTTGATTCCGATCATTATCGCCATTTCCATTTTTGGCGTTTATGCGGTACAAGTATCGACTTATGATTTATTGCTATTATTAGGATGCGGGGTCTTGGGATATTTCTTAAGTAAAAATGATTATCCTATCGCCCCATTGGTATTAGGGCTGGTCTTAGGACCGATGATAGAAAATAATATGCGCAGGGCCTTGACGATATCCGATGGGGATTACAGTTTGTTTTTCACTCGGCCGCTTTCCCTAACCTTCCTGATTGTAACGGCATTATGGCTGCTCATTCCGGTTTTACTTAAGAAGAGGGGGAAGGATGTTGTCATTAATATTGAAGGTTAACTGATATTTTCTGAATGTTATGAAAACCCCTTTTTTAAAGGGGTTTTTTTTTATATGATGTATGAAGAGGTGATTGAATGCGTTTACACACCAAGTTGATGCTGGGCATCTGTACGTTAATCATCTTAATGGGGGGAATCTTTGAAGTTATTTTTATAAATATCTTAGAAAATAACCTGAAACAGGAAACAGGGGAAAAAGCATTGTCGGTTGCCCAGACCATTTCTTTGCTGCCTGAGATTAAACAAGCTTTTCGGACGGAAAATCCTTCTGTAATCATTCAGCCCATCGCGGAAAAGATTCGCAGGCAGATCGATGCGGAATTCATAGTAATAGGAGATGAGAATGAAACACGGCTGTCCCATCCGGATCCAAACTTGATCGGGAAGAAAATGGTAGGGGGGGATAACGGCGAGGTTTGGAATGGGAAATCCATCATCACGGAGTCGACTGGGACATTGGGTCCTTCCATAAGGGGGAAATCCCCGATAATGGCAAATGGAAAAGTCATTGGTGTAGTCTCTGTTGGCTACCTACAGGATGATATTGAAAAAGAAGTGTCCAGAATACAACGAAAGATAGTATGGACCATCTCTATTATCTTAATCGGCGGTTTATTAATAGCCTTTTTAATTTCATTAAATATAAAAAAGGCGATATTGGGTCTTGAGCCGAAAGAGATTGCCTGGATGTTTCAAGAAAAGCATGCCATTTTGGAAACGATTCATGAAGGCATCATCGCCATTGATGTTCATGGGAAAATCACCGTCGTCAATGAAACGGCACATAAAATCCTGGATATCCCTAAAGACGTCATGCTTCGCGGGGAAAAAATTGAAGAAGTCATCAGGCATACACATTTGCTGGATGTGGTCAGCACGGCACAGGCCGAGTATGACCAGGAATTCATGATTGACGGTGAAATTTTTTTGGCAAGCCGGATTCCCATTTTGAATGGACAGGGTGAAGTCATCGGCGCTGTTGCAAGTTTGCGGAATAAGTCGGAACTATCCAATCTCCTTCAAGAACTATCACATGTAAAGGCGTATGCAGAAGGGCTCAGGGCCCAGACACATGAATATTCCAATCGGCTCTATACTCTATTAGGCCTGATCCAACTGGGATCCTATAAAGAAGCGATTGATTTCATATCGAAGGAAGTGGATGTCACTCAAGGCTTCATTCACTTTCTGATGAAGGAAGTGCCTGATCCGATTATTGCCGGGTTCATTTTAGGGAAAGTAAGTTTAGCCAGCGAGCTGAAAATTGATTTTACTATTGATAGAGAAAGCAGTTTTAAAGATATTCCGCCCGAAATAGATCGGGATTTATTAGTGACGATCATCGGCAACCTTATCAATAACGCCTTCGAAGCTGTACGGGAAAATCAAAGGGAGGAAAAAAGGGTATCGTTGTTCGTGACGGATCTGGGTAAAGAGTTGATCATTGAAGTTGAAGATAATGGGAAAGGAATGAATTCAGAGGTTACCGAACGTATTTTCCAGGACGGTTTTACGACGAAAAGCCATCAAACCAATTCAGGTATAGGTTTGGGCCTTGTTCAGGAAGCGATTGATGGATTAGGGGGATATATCACTTTTTCGACGAGAGAAGGGGAATATACGATCTTTACTATAGCCATACCAAAAAACAGAGGGGTGATTAAATGAAAGCCATTCGCGATATAGAAGTTTTAATCGTAGAAGATGACTTACGGATTGCCGAGATACAGAGGCTATTCATCGAAAAGATTGAGGGGTTTAAAGCAATCGGGATCGCATCAAGTTATGTCGAGGCTAAAAGCTTCATTGAAATCATGCAGCCGGATTTATTATTGCTCGATATGTATTTTCCGGATATGAATGGGCTCGATATCTTGAAAGATATTAAGCAGCAAAGCAAACAAATGGATGTCATTATGATAACGGCGGCAAAAGAGATCGAAAAGGTCCAGGAGGCCATCAAGATCGGCATATTTGATTATATTATCAAGCCTGTCGCATTTGAGCGTTTCAAGCAGTCCTTACGCAGATATAAAGAGTATTACATTAAATTGTCTGAATTGGAAAAGGGCAATTTTCCCGTGACGCAGCAACAGGTGGATAAGCTATTGCGAAAGGAAATGAATGACAAGGATAGGGCCCAGACTTCACTGCCAAAAGGAATCGATAGGATGACTTTGGAGAAGGTGATGGTTGTTTTGGGGAAAGCCTCCCCGGGGTTAACTGCCGAAATAGTGGCAAAGGAAATCGGGGTGAGCAGGACAACGGCAAGGCGCTATCTTGAACACTTGATGTCCGAGGAAAAAATCGAAGCCGATCTAACATATGGCACGGTAGGCCGGCCTGAACGGGTTTATGCAATAAAGTAATAAATGGATTCGCCAGATGGCGGATCTCAGACTGTAGACAAACTCGATGAAAATCGAGTTTGTCTATTTTTTATGAGTTGTACAATTTGGCCGTTGATTGGAACGTAGGGCACTCGCTTTCCGCGGGCGGTAGGGGAGCCTCCTCGGCTTTCGCCTGCGGGGTCTCCCCTAGACGCGCTTTTCCCGCAGGAGTCTCGTACACCCGCTCCAATCAACTTTGTCTTACCTTTTAGATAAACACTTTTGCCWGGAGTCATTTTTGTTTTAAAATAGAAGKATTAAAACTTGAGGTGATGAGGATGCTTTCTAAACATGAKTCTATTCAGCGAGATCAACTTGAAATGATTACGTTAGATCAACTGGTGCCACYGAACCATTTGGTTCGTAAAATGGAGGCTGCCATTGACTTCACTTTCATTTATGACTTGGTGAAAGAGATGTATTCAGAGGTAGGACGCCCAAGTATTGATCCAGTTATTTTAGTTAAACTGACATTCATTCAATATACCTTCGGTATTCGTTCCATGCGTAAAACGATTGAAGAAGTTGAAACCAATATGGCTTACCGTTGGTTCTTAGGCTATGGTTTCCATGATAAAGTACCTCCTACTCCACGTTCGGGAAAAATTATGAGCGACGCTTTAAGATACAGACCTGTTTGAACAGATTTTCTATCGCATTTTAATGACAGCTGCTAATAAAAAGTTAATAAGTGCTGAACACGTTTTCGTGGATTCCACACATGTGAAAGCCAGTGCGAATAAAAGGAAATTTGAAAAGAAAATCGTTCGTAAAGAAACACGAGCGTATCAAGGGCGTCTTCAAGAAGAAATCAATCAAGATTGTGAAAACCATGGAAAGAAGCCTTTTCCATCAGATAAAATTTGATAAAGAAGAGACCAAAGAGATTAAAGAAAGTACAACGGATTCTGAGAGTGGCTACTATGTGAAAGATGAACGAACAAAACAGTTTGCCTATTCATTCCACGCGGCCGCAGACCGCAACGGTTTTGTATTGGGAACGATTGTAACACCTGGAAATATACATGACAGTCAGATCTTAGAGCCACTAGTTGAACA